>JALZCO010000063.1 GCA_030863015.1 Actinomycetota bacterium | reverse complement strand
GGCCCACACCGGATAGTTGAAGATAGTGAGGTCTGGTCGGGCGTCTGCGACCCGGCGCGCCTCGGTGGTGGCCAGCGTATTGGTCCAGATCGGTTCCGTCGCGCGGATGACCTCGTGCCCGGCCTGTTCGAGCGCCTGGGCGATGCGGCCTTCGACGTCTTGTCCGAACATCTTGATGTCGGCGTGGACGAAGTCGCGTCCGTCCGAGAAGGTCAACAGTCCGACGCGTGCCATACCTGCTCCTGCCTGCTAGGGACGGTCCAGCGTCATTGGTACCCCGCAAGTGGTCGTAGCGGGGCTTGTGCCTCGCCGGCAGTTGTGTCTGTCTCACTGCGTGACGAAGGTATCACCCAGCGGATGGGCCACCAGCCATCACGGCGCACCTTGACCGGTATTCGACATGGCGTCCCGGAAGACATCAGCGGTCTGGGGGCGCGTACAACAGCCTGCCGACTGTCCGATGGACGCGTTGAAACCGCGGATCTGGCCCAGCACCTGCGGTGGAGCTATGTTTGCTGATCTTCCGCGGGCGGTACCCGTAGTACTAATGTAGACAGACAGGTGGAGTGCACGAGAAAGGATCGGGCGATGACGAATCCTGAGGACAGCCAGCAGGACGCCGAGCTGAATCCCGAGTCTCCAACTGACGAGACAACGGCCAGCGTCACCGACGAGGCAAGCGGTGGTCACAAGGCAAGCGATGCCGAGGGGGCAAGCGATGCCGAGGAGACATCTGGTTTCGACGCGGAAGCAGCGCAAGAGGGCGTGACAGCCGACTATCAAGAGCGTATACGCGAGTTTGATGAGGTCGAGTCGGTACCGGTCACCTCGGTGCCCGTTCCGTCATCGGAGTTGGATGACAGCGACCTAGAAGTGCAGTCACCAGGCAGTCAAAACAGCTGACGGCCACTGTCACGGCGATACCAGATTTCGTTCGATCGCCTGCCGGGCCACGGCAACGGCGTGCGCCCGGCTGAGGGCCGGGTGCTGCCGAAGAATCCGTCGCGCTGTCCCGGTACTGGAGATAGCACTCGCGGCAGGCGCGTCCGGTGCGTGGTCGGCCGCGGCGTCCAGCTGCTCTCCGGCATCGTAGTCATCAAGCTGGCGCAGCAGGTGGGCGAGGTTGCGCAGAGTCACCCACTGATGGGTCCAGTTCCCGGTCCGGGCGAAGTAGTCGATGACGTCGCGGTAGCCGCGTAGTGCGTCGTGGACGCGGCCGGCGTCGGCGCGCACCGTCAGCAGGCCCACGGACGCGATGCCGTTGACGAAGGTCGCACCCGACGAGCGAGCGAGATGGATCGCCTGGGCGTACTGTTCCTCGGTCCGGTCCCGGTGACCGGCGGCATTGTCGATTTCCCCGGCAACGTAGGCGCTGAAGGCGCGCAAGGTCGGCGATACCGCGACAGCCCTCATCCGGTTGTTCAGCTCCCGCGCCTGATGCAGGTCACCGGCATAGGTCGCGGCCAGCGCCGCGACCCCCAAACTCCCATCCGGGCGCGTCCCGAGCGCCGCGGCGGCAAGGGCATGCTCGATCACCTCGGCGAAGGCGCCGCGGCTGAGGTTGGCCAACGCCAGCGACATCGAGCAGTACTGCATGCCCTTGGCATCTGCCCCCAGCTCGAGGCCGGTGCGCGCGAGCTGATCTGCCCCCGAGTAGTCACCGCGCATGTACGCATCCTGCGCCGCGGTGCCCAGTACGGCTGCCGCTCGCGGGTGCGCGGTGAGCGCGGGGTCGTCGACCAGATCCGCGGCCCAACTGCGGATCTCGGTGAGATCGCGCCAAGCGGTGGCCTCGCATAGGGCGATGACCAGAGCGGCGGCGGAGTCGAAAGATCCTGCTGGCGCACCAGGCGCCACGCCGCCCGCAGGTTGGGCAGTTCGCGGCGCAGGACCGCGTCGGCGTCCGGTTCGCGCTCCGTGGGCACGACGGTGTCGATCCATGCGGTCAGCTCGACCGCCCAGCGCAGCAGGCGACTCGCTGCGGTGGCGTGCTCCCCAGCCGCGGTGAGCCGGTCCAGCCCGAACGTCCGCAGTGTTTCGAGCATGCGGTAGCGGGTGTCACCCTCGAACGTGGCGTCGAGCATCGATGCGTCGACGAGGCGCACGATGTCGGCGACGAGGTGCAGCTCATCGGATCCGGCGACGAAACCGGGCCTTATGCGGGCTGCGCGGTCAAGGAAGAGCGCTACGGATGGGACCTGACCCAGCCGGCCGGAATCGGTGTTCTGCTGCTGCGGGCGGGGCAGCGGGAGCGGCGCCAGGCGGGACGGGCATTCGGCGGCGAGACCGAGTGGCTCCCGGCTGGTGGCCAGCACGGTGAGCTTGGGGCAGCCGTCCAGGATCGCGCCTACAGTGTCTCGCACCGCGTCGAGCAGGTGCTCACGCAGTTGTCGATCACCAGTAGACCCGGACCGGCGCCCAGGAGCGAGACGCAGGCTGACAGGGCGTCGCCCTGGACGACACGCAAGTCCAGCGCCGCGGCCAGCGCATGGGGGATGGCGGCGAGATCGGTCACCGGCGCCAGCGCCAGCATGGCCAAGGTCTCGGTCCGCCGGGCGACCTCCAGCGCGACGCGGGTCTTGCCGACGCCGCCTGGGCCGACGAGCGTGACTAGGCGCTCGGTGTGGAGCAGCCGTGCAGTGTCGCCACCTGTGCGTCGCGTCCGATCAGCCGGGTCGCAGGGTGAGCAAGTTTCGCTGTCGACCGTACGGGTGTGGCCGGGCCCGCCACGCTGATGGACCCACTGGCGATCGCGTGTTCGAGCTCACCCAACGCTCGGGACGGGTCGAGGCCGGCTTCCTCGACCAACCGACGCCGGTAGTCACGCCCGGTCCGCAGCGCCTCCGCCGCACGCCCGGCCGCCGCCAGCGCCCGCATGAGCAGGAAGACCGCGGGCTCCCGCAGGGGGTCGGCGACGAGTGCTTCGGCAGCGAGGCCGACGACCGGCTCGGCCTGTCCCGCGTCGATGGCGCATCCGATCAGCAGGTCGGTCACGTCGCGATGTAGCTGCTCCAGCCAATCACCGAAGACGCAACGGGAGCGATCTCGATGAGGTCGGCGAGCACCGGTCCCCGCCACAGCGCACGCGCCTCGCGCAGCAGCGCGCTCGCCCGGACCGGATCGCCTTGCGCGCACTGGCGGGCCTGCGCCAGCAGTTCGCGGGCCTGCGCGGTGTCCAGCCCGCCGGCACCGAGCACCAGCCGGTACCCGCTGTCCAGCGTCTCGAGGCACGAAGCCGCCGCAGCAAGGTGGCCGCGCAGCCGGGACACGTGACTGTGCAGGGCCGCTCGTCCTGATTCCGGCGGCTCGGTCGGCCACAGGGAGTCGACCAGATGGGCGAGGGTCACCGCTCGTCCCTCGCCACCGCCAGCAAAGCGAGCACCGCACGGCGCTTGGGTCCGCGCACCTCGACCGCCTCGCCGTCGACGACGAGCCGCAACGGCCCGAGCACGTCCACCCGGACTGCCAGCCCCGCGGCTGCACCTCGCACTTGTCCACCTTGCCTGGACAGCATGCCCGCGTGCCAGGACCGTGCCAGGACCGTGCCAGGGGACGCACTGATCCTTCTGCGGCGGCCGATATCAGGTCGGCACGCCAGAGGAGATGAGTGAGATGACAACCAGTGAGCTGATCGGGACGTCGCGCGAGGCGCAGGACGCGATCGTCGGGGTGCTGCGCTCAGCCCTGCGCGGCGACGTGATCGACCACACCCATCCTGGTTATGACAGCGCCCGCCGAGTGTGGAACGGGCTGATCAACCGGTATCCCGCGGTGATTGCCCGCTGCGCGGACACGGCTGACGTGGTTGAGGCGGTCCGGGTTGCGCGGGCACACCGACCGGTGCTGAGCATCCGCGGCGGCGGGCACCAGGTCGCCGGTAGCGCCGTCTGTGACGACGGGCTGTGATCGACCTCTCGGCGATGAAGGGCGTGCACGTCGACCCGGCAGCGCGCAC
>JALZCO010000042.1 GCA_030863015.1 Actinomycetota bacterium | reverse complement strand
ACAACAGCGCGGCACCGATGATGCCGTTGTCATAACCGAACAACAACGCCGCCAACGCACCCAAGGCATACACCCGCCGCGTGCTTACACGGCTGCGGAACGCAGACGCGACCATCAGCTACCTCCGATACGAAAGGGATCCGCTGAAAGCCCTACCCCAGCTCGGCGTCTGTGATAGGGCTCGTGACACATGCTGTCGCTACCTGACTCCGCAGTGTTACCTGTTCAGAGGGGAGCCGACGCGGGGACTCGAACCCCGAACCTTCCGCTTACAAGGCGGATGCTCTGCCAATTGAGCTACGCCGGCACGTGCCGCTCATGGTAGGCGCATCGTCCGAAAAGATCTTCAACAGGCGGGCGACGGTTCACGCCGCTAGTCTCGGTGGACGACAGCGTGGACGAGGAGGCCAACCGTGACCGAGGGCACGAGTACCCCCACCACCGAGGCAGGTTTCGTAGTGGTTGCCAATCGGCTGCCGGTGGACCTGGAACGGCTGCCTGATGGCTCGCAGCGGTGGAAGGCTAGTCCAGGCGGATTGGTCGCCGCGCTGGATCCTTTTCTGCGGGCTCACCGCGGCGCGTGGGTCGGCTGGCCCGGAGTGCCCGATGTGGAAGTGGAGCCCTTCGCCGACGGCGATCTCACGTTGCACCCGGTAACACTGTCCAGCCAGGAGGTCATCGACTACTACGAGGGTTTCTCCAACGGGACGCTGTGGCCGCTCTACCACGATGTGGTGGCTCCTCCCGCTTTTCATCGAACGTGGTGGGAGGCCTACGTCGAGGTCAACGAGCGATTCGCCGCGGCCACTGCCAAGAGTGCCAGCGACGGTGCCACGGTATGGGTGCAGGACTACCAACTGCAGCTGGTGCCCCGGATGCTGCGAGAACTGCGACCGGACCTGCGGATCGGATTCTTCCTGCACATCCCGTTCCCGCCGGTCGAGCTGTTCATGCAACTGCCCTGGCGCACCGAGCTCGTCCGCGGCCTGCTCGGCGCTGATCTGGTCGGCTTCCACCTGCCCGGGGGTGCGCAGAACTTCCTGTACCTGGCACGCAAGCTGGCCGGGATGTCGATAACGAGGAGCGCGGTCGGGATCCGCACCAGGCACGGGCAGGTGGACCTCGGCGATCGTACCGTTCGGGTCGGTGCCTTCCCGATCTCCATCGACTCGACCACACTGGACCGACTGGCCCGCAGCAAGCCAGTGCGCCGCCGCGCCGCCGAGATTCGCGAGGAGCTGGGCAACCCGGCGACCGTGCTGCTTGGTGTGGACCGGCTGGACTACACCAAAGGCATCGATGTGCGGCTGCGTGCGCTGCAGGAGCTCTATGCGCAAGGCCGGATTTCGGCCGACGACGTCGTCATGGTGCAGCTGGCCACTCCATCGCGCGAGCGGGTGGAGCACTACCAGAAGATGCGCAATGACATCGAACAGGCAGTCGGCCGAATCAATGGTGAGTTCGGCCGGGTTGGGCACCCCGCGGTCCACTATCTCCACCAGTCAATCCCGCGCAGCGAGCTGGTCGCATTCTTTGTAGCCGCGGATGTCATGATCGTCACACCGCTGCGGGACGGGATGAACCTGGTGGCCAAGGAGTACGTGGCCTGCCGGATTGATCTGAGCGGCGCTCTGGTGCTGTCCGAGTTCGCCGGTGCGGCAGCCGAGTTGACTAGCGCGTTTCTGGTCAATCCCCATGACCTTGAGGGCATCAAGCATGCCATCTACCAGGCCATCAATGTTGACCCCGAGGTAGGTCGCAGACGGATGCGGGCGCTGCGTCGGCAGGTGCTGACCTACGACGTTGAGCGCTGGGCGCGCTCATTTCTCGCCGCCCTCAGCGGATCCTGAGCCGGCAAATTCACCCTTCAGCAGTAGACGAGCAGCGACTGTGGTTCCCGGCCAGACAGCTCGGCGTCGACGGAGGCATGTGTGAGACCAAGTTCATGGACAGATCCATGGACGAGCCGTCCGCGCAGTCTGTCGCCGAGGCGTGCGCTTGAGTCACAGCCAGTAAATTGAGCGGAACGGCCACCGGCGGTGCTCCCGTCGCACCGAGCACGGCCGCAGGGAGACGACCTCACCTCTGCCCTCGGTTCTTCGTTGCGCCGTCGCCACCATGTTGCGGGCGTCTGCCAGCAACCAGTGGTGGCTCTGAAGTCTGGTAGTCAGTCGGCTCCCATGTCAGGACGGCCGAGGCGGCGCCGGGCTGATCGTTGAGCGCGGGAAGTATGCGTCGTGGGGGTCTCGAGTTGAAGCCCGTTAGTCGTATGCATGTAGGGAGTTGCCCTGGTGCGAACGCTCCCCTGCCTTCGTGGTTCGGCTCGGAGTCGAACCCGCACTGGACGGGTTTGAGGCCGTCGGCCTGACCCGCCGCGCTCACGAGTCGGGGCACTCTGTGTGGTGGATCTCCTTGGCGTGGTCATCCGAGTGAGTGACCCTCTATAGTGGTGACGATAACGGTTTCCATTTGATGATCGTGCTTCCGCAAGGAGCCCACCATGGCCATCCGGATTCGCTGGCACGCGGTCCACCTGATCAGTACGGTCGCGGCCACCGTCCTGCTCGGAGTCGCGGGCTGCGGCTCACCGGATCAGCAGGCCAGCGGAAACGACCGGCTCACGGTGGTGGCCTCGACCGATGTGTGGGGCAGTGTCGCGCGTGCCGTCGCAGGGGATGCGGCGAACGTCAAGCCGATCATCGACGATCCATCGGCAGACCCACATTCCTACGAGAGCACGCCCACCGACGCCGCCGAGGTGGCCAACGCTGATCTGGTGGTGTTCAACGGTGGTGGATACGACGACTTCATGTCACAGATCCTGCAGGAGGCCGGGAACAAGCCCACAGTGGAAGCCTTCGCTCTGGAACAACAGACACCGGCAGACGGTGCCGAGCCGAATGAGCACATCTGGTATGACCTGGCGGTAGTGCAAGGGGTGGCGCAGCAGATCGCGGAGAAGCTGGGCCAGCTGGTCCCCCCGCAGGCCCAGCAGTTCACCGCGCAGTCCCAAGCCTTCCGGACCGAGATCGACGGCCTGGCAGGCAAGCTATCCAACATCGCCGCGTCCCACGGGGGTCAGCGGGTCGCGATGACCGAACCGCTGGCCCAGTACTTGATCACGGCAGCTGGACTGGTCAACGCCACCCCGCCTGAGTTCCTGGAAGCCGTCGAGGGGGAAACGGATCCACCCGCGGCTGCCTTCGCCGCCACCAAGGAGCTGTTCACCCAGCGGCAGGTGCAGGTCCTGATCTACAACCCGCAGGCCGAGACCCCGATCACCAGTCAGATCCGCACCGCCGCCGAGGCCGCTGAGATTCCCGTGGTCACCATGACCGAGACCCTGCCCGAGAACACCGACTACCGCGGATGGATGTCCGCGCAGATCGATGCCCTGTCCACGGCGCTGCAGGGACGAACGTGACGACCAAGGCTGATCAGGAAAGTGTGCGCGTTCCTACCCCGCGGGCCGCGCCAGCGGCCGTCCGGCTACGTGGCGCCCGGCTGGCCTACGGGCCGCGAGTGCTGTGGGACTCGCTGGATCTCGACGTCGCACCCGGCGAGTTCCTGGCTGTGCTCGGTCCCAACGGCTCGGGCAAAACCAGCCTGCTGCGGGTGCTGCTCGGTGTTCAGCCATTGTCGGCCGGCTCCGCGCAGATCCACGGCAGACCGGTG
>JALZCO010000009.1 GCA_030863015.1 Actinomycetota bacterium | reverse complement strand
CAAAACGACAGGAGCTGTTGCCCTTCAAGCGTGACACACGCTATTCATCGATTGTGCAGAAATTGTGAGCTGACTTCCGAGGGAAGACCATCAGACTCACTCGAACCCTTCCCTCTATGGGGCTTGTGAATTGACCTCCTGGCCGACAGGTCCAGCTATCGGAGGGGGCCAATAGGCTTTTCGTCTACGGCACGCTCCTCCTCCGACGATGTCATCAGCATCCTCATCGATCGCATACCTCGCTACCAGGTCGCGAAGGCTCCTGGTTGGCGGATCGTCCGCTTACCACAAAAGGTCTACCCAGGACTAGTTCCCGGCCAGGGCGAGGCAAACGGCAAAGTATCCACCGACCTCACAGACACTGAATGGGCCACCTTATACGCCTTCGAAGACTCGCCTATACTCTTGCTGCCGTGCGGATTTTGGCTACACCCGAAATGGACGCCTTCGCCTACGTATGGCGAAGCGAACGCGTAGACGAACCCTCGTCCACCGCAGACTTCGGAGGCAACGAACTCGCCGATTACGTAAACCTTTGCCGCGATTGGCGGCGACGTTACGACCAGCGTACTGCGATCGATGATTGAGCTTTTTTATAGACCCGAGTTATAATCCCCGTCGACGAACTTGCCCCGTTGTAACGGGGGGGAGCGGTTGGCTACGTCTCGCCGGAGGGGTCGAGCACGGCCAGCAGCTGCGTCAGGGCGTCGCGGTGTGCGGGGTTGACCCGGCCCAGCGCCGCTGTCAACTCATCGGTGGGGTGCGCCAGTGCGTGGGCCGCCTGACCTAGCACTGCAAGGTCGGCTGCGGACACACGGACGCTGTGTGCATGCGGTGAGTCAGCGGTGGAGTCCATCCGGTAGCCGGGGCAGCCGTAGTAGGGCCGCAAGTGCTGGTTAAGCGCATCCCAGAGCCGGTATAACGCGGCCAACGCCATCCGACCGCCGAGCGGGGGCGGCAGCAGCTGCCCTGGGCCATTTGCGGGGGGTGTCGCGGCTTCGACTTTCGCCAGACCCTGCAGGAGGTCTTCCGCCGTAGGCA
The DNA here is from genome assembly GCA_030863015.1 of Actinomycetota bacterium. Lineage (GTDB taxonomy): Bacteria > Actinomycetota > Actinomycetes > Mycobacteriales > Pseudonocardiaceae. The sequence continues at coordinate 1,540 of JALZCO010000009.1, read as the reverse complement.
GCAGTGTTGTCAGGGCCGCCCCCTTGGGCACCACCACCGCCACCGTGGGACGCGTCGCCGGAGGCAGCCCTGTGAGGGGCAGTAGGTCAGTCACCCGGTGGCGCCGTGCTGTAGGGATGATCAGCTCACCGGCGGCGGGATCTGAGGCCGTCGGTACGGGGCGCGGTGGGGCAGCCATCAGGACTCCTGGCGGATCCGACTGGTGGCTACGCGGTCAACGCTGCGCGAGGTCGCTGGCTGGATGGTCACGACATTGTCCACTTCGGTGATCGTCACGACGTGACAGACTAGTCGGCCAGGCCGGTCGAGGATGAGTCGTCCAGCCGCGGTACGAGCGTTCCTGACCGGTCCAATCCCCGCATCGTTACCCATCACTGACGCCTTATGTCTGTGTGGTTTTCCATGCCACCGGGGGCTTCGGTTGACCACCTCGCGGGGGCATGCTGCCGGTACGGCTGGTGGCTTAACCTGTTCCGATCCTTGCCGACTCTCGGCAACAGCACCACTGTCTAAGCTAGGGCCGATCGGGTGATCTCGATGGACAACGTAGCGGTGGATCCTGCCGGCGAGGAGCGACAGCGAAACCCACGACGACCACTGCCAACGATGTGCTGAGACGCAACTGTCAAGCGTGTGCTGAGGTTAGCACTGCGTCACATCGCGTCACACGAGCGTGTTGCCGAATAATGGATCAAGAAGCTGCCTCCGGCGGCCGACCCCACCAGAGCAACGTTGTTACCCAGCCGCCGATCCGAACCATGACACCGCGCGCGGTCTAACGGCCGTGCTGGTCACTCGGCGGTCCTTGCGGACGCGACGGCGACACTCACCATCCTGACTCCTCGACCCGGTTCCCGCCATCATCGAGCTCTCTGGTGGCAACCTCACCGAGCGGGACATGCAGACAACAGAACTGCTTTAGCTTCCTCAACAACTCAGTAGTCACGAAGATTGTCGCGGTGGCGGTGCGCACCCCCGGTCAGCGAGCGGGGAAGCGTCGCCAGCAGGTGCGTAAGTACAACACCTTCCACCAGACGCTGACTGAGATGGTGGCCTGGCTAACCTCCGAGGGCGTTACGCACGTGACGATGGAAGCCACGGGGATCTGCTGGAAGCCGATCTTTCACGCTCTGTGCGAGGCTGAGCAGCCTGTCGGGGTGTTGTTGGTCAACGCGCGGCATGTCAAGAATGTCCCTGGTCGCAAAAGCGATGCCCTCGACGCGGTATGGCTGGAGGAGTTGACCGAGTGCGGGCTGCTGCGGGGTAGCTTCATCCCTGCGCCGCAGATCGCCGCGATCCGGGGGTTGACCCGCTATCGCAAAAAGCTCATCGATCAACGCACCAGCGAGCTGCAGCACCTGGCCAAGGTCCTCGAGGACAGCGGGATCAAAATCGACTCGGTGGCCTCGGCGCTGACCACGCTGTCGGCCCGAGACATGATCGAGGCACTGATCGGAGGGGAACGCGACCCTGCCGTGCTGGCGGATCTAGCTCGCGGGGTAATGCGCAAGAAGATCCCGGACTTGACGCTGGCCTGCGC
>JALZCO010000549.1 GCA_030863015.1 Actinomycetota bacterium | reverse complement strand
CCAGCCCGGTGCGCACTGCCTCCTGGGCGTCCAGCGGTTCACCGAACAGCGCCATCGCGGCCGCGGTCTGGGGGCCGGCCGCACGTTGCACCAGCCACGTCATGCCGCCGCCGGGATGGATGCCCAGCTGCAGGAAGCGAGCGTCGAAGGATGCCCCGGGGCCGGCCAAGCGCAGATCGCAGGCCAGCGCCAGGTTGAGCCCGGCACCCACGGCGGGCCCATTGACGGCGGCGATAGTGGGCACCGCGGCGTTCGCCACAGCGAGGAAGCCGGCGTAGATGCGGTGCAGATCGGAGGCTGATCCGGACTTCCCGGCGGCGTCGAGGGCATCGAGGTCACCGCCAGCGCAGAATGCGGGCGCAGCGCCGGTGATCACGATGGCGTGCACCGATTCGTCGCTGTCGCATGCCACGACGGCACGAGTCAACCGGTCGGACAGGTCAAGGGTCAGGGCATTGCGGCGGGCCGGGTTGGACACTGTCAGCACGGCGATCCCACCGCGCCGCTCTTGAAGCACATCCATACTCGTGAGTGTGTAACAGTGTTCCAGCACTCAATGCCACTCACGAGGTCGTTGGTGGCCGCTCCAGCAACGTGGACAAAACCACGGTGGACACCGTCCGGTCCACGAACGCCAAGGCACGGAGCTGTTCCAGCGCGGTCTCCAGGTGCCTGATGCCTGCGGCGCGCAGGTGCACGATCGCGTCCGCTGCTCCGGACACCGTGTAGGCGGCCACCACTTCCGGTAGCGGTTCCAGGCCGGCTCGCAGCCGGGTAGGGGACACGTTGCCCCGGCAGTGCATCTCGACGAACGCCTCGGTGCCCCAGCCCAATGCCCCGGGGTCCACCACTGCCGTGAAGCCGCGCAGCACGCCGGTGCCGAGCAGTTTGTCGACCCGACGCTTCACGGCGGGCGGGGAAAGCCCAACGATGCTGCCGATCTCGGCGTAGCTGGAGCGGGCATTGGCGACCAGCTGCGCTACAATCTGACGGTCGAGCGGGTCCATACGCAACATCATGCTGGTCCTTGAACAATAAGCAATATGGAGAACCGTATATCACGGTTCATACCATCGAATCATGTCGTTGCCTCTGAAGTCGGCACAGCCACTACGGGTAGGAACTGCACGCCGGTACCTGATGTGCCCACCGCGGTATTTCAGCGTGAGCTACACGATCAACCCTTGGATGGACCCCAGCCAGCCGGTGGATACCGTGCGGGCGATGGCGCAGTGGACCGCGCTGGCCGACACCCACCGCGCACTTGGACATACCGTGGAGGTGATCGAACCCGAGCCGGGCTTGCCGGACATGGTGTTCGCAGCCAACGCCGGCACCGTGATCAATGGCGTCGTGCTGGGCGCCCGGTTCCGCAACAACCAGCGCGCCGCTGAGGCGGAGCACTACCGGCGCTGGTTCGTCACGCACGGTGCGCCCGACATGGTGATGCCCAGCGCGGTCAACGAGGGTCAGGGAGATCTGGTCTGGTCCGGTCGGTTGCTGCTGGCCGGCACCGGGTTTCGCACCGAACCCGCGGCGCACCTCGAGGCCCAGGAGCTACTCGAGGTGCCAGTGGTCTCGCTTCAGCTGATCGACCCGTATTACTACCACCTCGACACCTGCCTGCTGGTGCTCGACGATTCGCCGTCCGCGCCGCTGATCGCCTACTACCCTGCGGCGTTCTCGCCCGGTTCACGACAGGTACTGGCACGGCTGTTCCCCGACGCGGTGATCGCCAGTACGGCGGACGCGGCGTGCCTGGGCCTCAACGGGGTGTCCGACGGCTGCTCGGTGGTATTACCGCTGGAAGCGGTCGAGCTGGGGTGCGCGTTGGCCGTTCGCGGCTTCGAGCCGGTCTTCGTCGACGTCTCAGAACTCCGCCGGGCCGGCGGCGGCCCCCAATGCTGCACCCTGCAACTCCGCCCCTAGCCCCGCGTGTCAGGCTCCCCTGCACGGTGTGTCGCCTTCGATGCCCGGTGTGTCGTGCGGTCGTGCGCGCGGAACCCTGCAGCACGCGGTCGCGTTGCAGAGATTGGAGCCCGACTACACCGGGAGGTCGACCACCGTGCACAACCACGTCAACGGGCTGAAGACCGCACTGCTGCTCGGCGGACTTTCGGCGATGGTCGTGCTGATCGGATCATTCTTCGGTCGCGGCGGGGTACTGATCGCAGTGGTGCTCATGCTGGGGATCAACGCCTATGCCTACTTCAACTCGGACAAGCTGGCGTTGCGAGCGATGCACGCTCGGCCGGTGTCCGAGCCCGAGCAGCCCATGATGTACCGGATCGTCCGGGAGCTGGCCACCGACGCCCGCCAACCGATGCCGCGGCTGTACGTCAGCCCGACCCAAGCACCCAACGCATTCGCCACCGGCCGCAACCCGCGCCACGCAGCGGTGTGCTGCACCGTCGGCATCCTCGAGCTGCTCGACGAACGCGAGCTACGCGGCGTGCTCGGCCATGAGCTGTCACATGTCTACAACCGAGACATCCTGATCTCCTCGGTGGCCGGAGCACTGGCCGGTATGGTGTCGGCGTTGGCGAACCTGGCGATGTTCGCGGGACTGTTCGGCGGCGGCGGCGACGAGCGTCCGAACCCGATCGCCATGATTCTTATCGCACTCCTCGGCCCGATCGCGGCCGGCATCGTACAGATGGCGGTCAGCCGGTCGCGGGAGTATCAGGCCGACGCCTCCGGCGCGCAGCTGACCGGTGACCCGCTGGGACTGGCCAGCGCACTGCGCAAGCTGGAGTACGGCACCCGCGCCGCACCGCTACGTCCAGAACCTGCGGTGGCCTCGCAGTCCCACCTCATGATCGCCAACCCGTTCCGGCCGGGCGATGGGGCTGCGCGGTTGTTCTCCACGCACCCGCCGATCGCGGATCGGGTTCACCGCCTTGAAGAGATGTCTCGACACCAGTTGCCCTGACCGCTGGTTCAGCGGATAGAGCGGGCGACGTCCATGACGTACTGGCCGTAGCCGGACCTCGCCAGTAACTGACCCAGCGCGTGGCAGGCGTCTGCGTCGATGAAGCCCATCCGCAGGGCGATCTCCTCCAGGCAGGCGATCCGCACCCCTTGGCGGTGTTCGAGCACCTGAACGAACTGGCCGGCCTCGAGCAGTGACTCGTGAGTACCGGTGTCCAGCCAGGCGAACCCGCGGCCCAGATCGATCATGGTCGCCCGGCCCTGCCGAAGGTAGTGCAGGTTCACGTCGGTGATCTCCAGCTCACCGCGCGCGGACGGGGTGAGCGAGCGGGCAATTTTCACGACGTCGTTGCCGTAGAAATACAAACCGGTGATCGCCTTGTTCGAGCGGGGAGCTGGTGGCTTTTCCTCGATCGAGATCAACTTGCCGCTGGCGTCGACCTCACCGACCCCGTAGCGCTGCGGATCCTTGACCGGATACCCGAACAGCACACAACCGTCGACCGTGGCCACACACTGCTGGAGCGTGGTGGAGAAGCCGTGGCCGTAGAAGATGTTGTCGCCCAGGATGAGGGCGACTGGGTCGTCGGCGATGAAATCCGCGCCGATAACGAAGGCCTCGGCCAAGCCGTTGGGCTGGGGCTGCTCGGCATAGCACAGCCGCAGCCCCAGCCGGCTGCCGTCACCGAGCAGGCGGCGAAACAGCGGCAGGTCCAAGGGGGTGGAAATGATCAGAATTTCCCGGATTCCGGCCAGCATGAGCACCGACAGCGGGTAGTACACCATCGGCTTGTCGTACACCGGTAGCAGTTGCTTGGAGACGGCCTGGGTGATCGGATGCAGCCGGGTACCACTACCGCCGGCGAGCACGATCCCCTTCACCTGTAGTTGGTGGACAGCACCATGGACAGCGACCAGGGATCAACCGCCTGACACTGGGTATGGCCAGCCTGAACCATGCTCGTCCCTTGCCGTCGTTGGTTGGTGTCGGTGTTGGCCACCGCCGTTGTCTTGCATTTGTACCCGGGTCTTGAAGACCGGACTATCCCAGCTGGGGGTAGGATCCCGGTCGCAACCATGGTGGAACGGCACTGCGCGTCCTCGCGCACCACCTGCGCGAAGCGACCCTGGGCGCCGACGCCGGCCACTGATCGCCGATGACACGACCGGGATTGGCCCCCGAAGTTTGTTAGCGATAGTCCGTCGTCGACCGATAGTCAGTGTTGGGTCGTCAGCAAGGTCGACGGCCTGCGTATCCGTGATCGAGCCAGCAAAGACGCTCCATCTAATGGCACCTCGACGCTGGGCAGTCCCTCCCCTCCAGTTGTGAGGCTGGCCGGTGGGCTTCCCCTCGTAGCTGATCATGGCCTCTGGTGAGGCCGCCCCGGAGGGATGAAAATGGGCTGGCGGCGGCCCGGTGACGTCGTTTCACACTGGTGCTTTGAGCCCGACTCGTACCTGGACGCTGCGGCCGTTTGACGGGCACCCCTGATTGTTGCTTTGAGCACGTGACTCAACGTCCTTTTCCTGTGGCCGTGCGGGTCGTCCGCCCGGTGTTGGCGTGCGACGTTGGGTGGTGATCAGGGTGGAGTGTCTGGTTGAACGGTGTGCGGGTGTGGACATTGGTAAGGCGGATCTGAAGGCGTGTGTGCGGGTACCGGGTCCGCGTGGTGGCCGTCGGTCGCAGACCAAGACGTTTCCCACGACAACGTCGGCGCTGCTTGAGCTTCGGCAGTGGCTGGTTGATCACCAGGTCACGGTGGTGGCGATGGAGGCGACTGGAGATTACTGGAAGCCGGTGTATTACCTTCTTGAAGATGAGTTTGAGGTGCAGCTGCTTAATGCTGCGCACATGCGCAATGTGCCCGGTCGGAAGACCGATGTGTCCGACGCGGGTTGGATCGCGCAACTGGTGGAACACGGCCTGGTACGGCCAAGCTTCGTGCCGCCACCACCGATTCGTCGGCTACGGGATCTGACCCGCTACCGCAGCGCGCTGATCGGGCAGCGGACCCGGGAAAAGCAGCGTGTGGAAAAGGTGCTCGAAGACGCCGGGATCAAGCTGTCGACGTTCATCTCCGACATCTTCGGAGTGTCCGGACAGGCCATGCTCACCGCGCTAATCAACGGCCAGCGCGACCCGCGTGTGCTTGCTGAGTACGCCCGGGCACGGATGCGCCGCAAGATCCCCGCGCTGGTTGAGGCGCTGACTGGTCGGTTCAGCGAGCACCACGCGTTTCTGTGTCGGATGATGCTGGCCCATATCGACGCCCTCGACGCGGCCATCGCTGAGGTCACCGGTCAGGTCGAGGTCGAGATCCAACCGTTCCAGGCAGTCGCTGATCGGCTCGACACCATCCCGGGGGTCAACCAACGGACCGCGCAGACGATCATCGCTGAGATCGGTGTGGACATGACCCGGTTTCCCACCGCAGCGCACTTGGCGTCCTGGGCTGGAATGTGTCCAGGCAACAACGAGTCGGCCGGCAAGCACCACTCCGGTCGAACCCGCAAGGGCAATTCATGGCTACGGGCCGCGCTCGGGGAGGTTGCCGCGGCCGGTGTGGGCACCAAGAACGACGGAAGTTTGATCAGGATTTCAAGGAGGGCGCGGTCCGGTTGGTCCGTGAGGCTGGGCGCCCGATCGCGCAGATCGCGAAGGACCTGGGGATCAATCCGGGCACGCTGGCCAACTGGGTGGCCTTGGACCGTCAGGCCAAGGACGGCACCGGTCAGCTTAACGAGGACGAGCGGATCGAGCTGGCTCGGCTGCGGCGGGAGAACGCTGAGCTGGCGATGGAGCGTGATGTGCTCAAGCGCTCGGTGGCCCTCTGGGTCAAAGACGCGATGGGTCGGCGGTAGCCGTGGCCGGGTTCATCGCGGCCCAGAGGGCCGAATACGGGGTGCCCTATGCGGTGGCGTGTCGGGCGCTGGGGGTCTCCCAGGCCTGGTTTTACCAGTGGCGCAGGCCAACGCCTGCCCGACTCAAGCGCGGCGCAAACAAACGACCGACCTACAAGATCACACTAACCACAGTCTCTACGGTTTCAGGGGATTGCCGCGCGGCGAGCGTTACCCGGACTGCGGGGGCAGCCAATGGTGGATCCTGGACCCGTGCAAGGG
>JALZCO010000532.1 GCA_030863015.1 Actinomycetota bacterium | reverse complement strand
CGCGCCCGGACCCGAGTCCAGCAAGGTCAGGCCGGTCACCGGGGCTCCGGCGAGCACCGCGGATCGCGCCACCAATCCGCCGTAGGAATGTCCCAGCAGCAGCACCCGGTGCCTGCCATCACAGGCCAGGTCGGTCACCAGCGTCGCCAGCGTCCGGCCAAGCGGATCGGGGAGGTATTCGTCCTCGCGGTCGGGTCCGCCGGACTCGTACTGCCCAGGCAGGTCCACGGCCAGTACGGACAGTCCGGCGCTGCGCAACGGGTCGAGCAGCGCGGCGAAGTCCTCTTTGGATCCGGTGTACCCAGGCACCAGTACCGCGACGGCATCGGCGGGATCCGTGGGTTCGGCTCGAAGCGCGGCCAGCGTTGTGCCGCCGACCCGTACCTCGATCCGGGTGGCACCGTGCGGGGTGATCTGTGCAGGGCTCACGAGTCCGCTAACGCAGCGCGACCAGGGTGCCGCCCCGGCGTTCGAGCACAACGCCCCCGGAGCTGGCGGTACTTACCGGGCCGCGGTAGTCGCCGCGATCCACCGGCAGCACCCCGACCTGCTGACCCGTGGTCGTGTCGACAACGGCGAGGGCGCCGGGGATGGGCAGCAGCAGTCGTCCAGCAATCTCCGAGCCCGAGCCCAGTGATCCGGCCCGGGTCCACCGTGGTCGCAGGTCGACGATGTCCAACGCGACAGTGGCTGAGCCGGTGAACCAGTACATCGCCGTCGGGGTCACGGTCGCCTCGACCACGCCACCGGGTGGATTGCCCCGAAGATCGGAGTCTGGCACCGCAAGCGGATGCTCGGCCACCGCCTTTCCGTGCTTATCCAACACCACCAGCCGGGCCGGATCGGGCACGGCCACGGCGACCCGGTCCCGGTTCAGCGCGACGACTCGACCTTGAGTGCCGCTCAGCACGGTGCTGAAGTCGACCTCCGGCTGATCGGGTTGCTTGGGATCGGATCGCTGCACGGTCAGCCGCACACGCTCGTCCGGGCACTGCTCAACCACGGCCAGCCGGCCCCCGGCCCCGGCAGCAAAGCCCAGCGCCATCGATCCCTGAACGCAGTCCGGTCGCGGCTGGGCGCCCGGCTGCACCGGGGTCGGCAGCCGCCCATAGGCCAGCGTGCGCACAAGATCAGAGCGCCATACCTCCAGGTAGCGTTGCCCACTGGCAGCGATCCGGTTGCCGTTGGCGACCAGCCTGGTGGGCGCTTCTACCGGCCCGGTGCGTTGCGGTCCACGTCGGCCGTCGGCCCAGCCCAACGTGGTGACCTCGCCGCAGTTATCGCCCCGCTGATACACGGCCACCGCCTGCTGGAATGCGGCGGCCACTGTGCACAGCGGTCGGTCCCGCCGGTAGCTCCAGCGGACTGCACCGGAAATGAGGTCGCGGCCGACGACCACACCGGCGTCACCAGTGATGACAGTGCCGCCCTGCACCAACGGCACCGGAGTCGCCGGGCTCGGCGCTCGCCAGGCCTCGGCCAATGACGGCGGCACCTGCGTGTTCGCAGAGGCCTCATCCCCCTGGGCTTGATCCCCCGGGGCCGGGCCAGGGGCGGTGGTCAGGGTGGTGTGTCGCGCGTCGCTGGTCCACCACAGCGCGCCGGACACCGCGAGCACGGCCACGGCCAATACCGCCGTGACGATCACATCCAGCCGGCTGCGGCGTTCAGGAGCGGGCATCCGGCCACGGTCAGTCCGCGGCGCGGGGCTGGCCGCCGTGCTGTTCCTGCGCTGAGCCGTCGTTCCCTATGCCAGCTCCGCGACCTCTGCTGCGCCGACGCTTACGGCGCGGCCGGGCATCAGCGTCATCACTCGGGTACTCGACTGCCGGCACGGCCTCGCCGGCTCCGATAGCCGTTCCACCGCGTGTGCGGCACCTGCGGCGGCGAACTGGAGCGACCTGTGCGTCGGACGACCCACCGTGGGTGCTACGCCGGGCGACGGTGGCACGCCGACCGCGGGGGCGGCTGTCCTCGTCACTGGGTTCGGCAGCCAGCCCGACCCGAGTACGTCGGGTCAGGGGCAACCGTCCGGTGGAGTCGGTGGGGATGTCCAGGTCGGTGAACAGATGCTCAGAGGTGGAGTATGTCTCCGCCGGTTCCGGCATACCAAGGCCTAGAACGTCACTGATCAGCTTCCAGCGCGGCTCGTCGTCCCAGTCGACCAGGGTGATCGCGACACCTTCCCGGCCGGCTCGACCGGTCCGCCCGATCCGGTGCACGTAGGTCTTCTCGTCTTCCGGACACTGGTAATTGATGACGTGAGTGACTTCAGGAACATCGATGCCTCGGGCGGCCACGTCGGTGGCGACGAGCACGTCGACTTTCGCTGAGCGGAACGCCCTGAGGGCCTGCTCGCGGGCGCCCTGGCCGAGGTCACCATGCACCGCCGCCGCCGCGAAACCGCGCTCAGTAAGCTCGTCCGCGACCTTTTGAGCAGTGCGTTTGGTTCTCGTGAAGATCATCGTCAGGCCCCGTTCGCGGGCCTGCAAGGTGCGGGCGAGCAGCTCCACCTTATCCATCGCGTGCGCCCGGTAGACGAACTGCCGGGTCCGCTCGTGGATGGCAGTGGCGTCGGGTTCCTCGGCGCGGATATGCGTCGGACGGGTGAGGAAGGTCCGGGCCAGCGTAATGATCGGACCAGGCATGGTGGCCGAGAAAAGCATGGTCTGGCGTTGCTCGGGCACCATTCGCAAGATCCGCTCGATGTCGGGCAGGAAGCCCAGGTCGAGCATCTCGTCGGCTTCGTCGAGTACGAGTACCCGTACCTTGCCCAATACCAGGTGGCGCTGCTCGGCGAGGTCCAGCAGTCGACCCGGGGTGCCGACCACCAGGTCGACTCCTCTGGTCAGCGCCTTGATCTGTGGTTCGTAAGGCCGCCCGCCATAGATCGGCAAGACTCGAACGCCCAGATCACGCCCGGTCTCGGTGAGATCAGCGGTGACCTGGAGGCACAGCTCACGGGTGGGCACCACCACCAAGGCGCGTGGGGTGCCGTCGAGCGCGATATCCCCCGCGGTGATCCGCTGGATCAGCGGGACGCCGAAGCCCAGCGTCTTGCCGGTGCCGGTGCGAGCCTGGCCGATGAGGTCGTCACCCGCCAGGGCCAGCGGCAGGGTGAGCTCCTGGATCGCGAAGGTGCGCTCCATACCTGCGGTGCGCAAGGTGCGGACGATCTCGTCGCGGACGCCCAGCTCGGCGAAAGTAGGGGAGTTATCCCGGACCGGAGCGCCGGCCTGCAGCGGGACTGGTCCTTCGAGGGCAATCTCGGAATGGTCTGCGCTTTGATGGTGGGGGTGCTGCGGAGGTTGGACGTCGGGTAGGTAGGTCGGACTGACGGTCAGTGTGATCGCCTCTCTCGTACGGCGCGCCCGCCGCTGCCTCGCTCGACCAGCTCCGGGTCGCTAGGTAACGCAGCGGAGCGGGGAACGAGGACACGAGGTGCGCGCTCACATGCATGCACTCAGTGGCATTGGCCACCAAGCCGGGCGCGTGGCCCCCGAGGTGGTGTTACGCCCTGTATACATAGCATACCCCCCTGCCGCAGGCGCGCTTGTGACACTGCTCAACCTGCCTGGCACAGGCCTGCCCGATTGCCCCCCTGCAGGGCCTAGGCTCCCGTCGTGGACGTGGTACGCGAGGGCGTCGTGGATCTTTTGGGGATCCTCGCCTACGGAGAGCTGTCCGCGTTCCACCGGCTCGCCGAGGACTCCCGTGCCGCTCCCACGCTGGCCGGACGGATCGCGATGGCGACCATGGCGGCCGCCGAGGTCGGGCACTTCCGGCTGCTCGAACGTCATCTGCACGGCATGGGCGTGTCGGTGGACGACGCGGTCCGTCCGTTCGTCGCGCGCTTAGATCAGTTCCACGCCTCAACAGCACCCCGATCCTGGCTGGAGTCGCTGGTCAAGGTCTACGTCGGGGACGGGCTGGCCGCCGACTTCTACGGCGAAGTGGGCGGGTGGGTGGACGACGCTACCGCCGCGCTGGTCAAGGAGGTGTTGGCAGACACCGGGCATTCGGCATTCGCCGAGCGAGAGGTGCGGGCGGCCTGCGAACGGGACCGCATCACCCGCGACCGGCTCACCCTGTGGGGCCGGCGGTTGCTGGGCGAGGAGGTGACCAATGCCCAGCACGTCGTGGCTGAACGGAAGGCCCTTGCCGATCTGATCATCCGTGGCTCCGGTGACCTGTCCGGACTCGCCACGCTGATCCGCCGGGTGCAGATCCTGCACTGCCGCCGGATGGCCGCTCTCGGGCTGGGGTGAGCAGCGACGCGCCGCTCGACTAGCCTTGACCCCAACTTTCGATCACACCTGGAGGTTCTGCGTGGAGATCAAGATCGGCATCGCGGACAGTCCTCGCGAGCTGACGGTGTCCACTGCGGACTCCCCAGATCAGATAGAGGCGCTGGTCACTGAGGCGCTGCAGACCACTCAGGGATTGCTGACGTTGATCGACGACAAGGGTCGGCGGTACATGGTGCCCGCTTCTCGGGTCGCTTACGTCGAAATCGGACCGCCGGACAGTCGCCGCGTCGGCTTCTCGGTGGGCGGCTGACCCCCGGTCGCGCTGCGAACGAGTTGCGTGCGGAGTGGTCCATTAGGCTGATGGGGTGCCCCGGCTGCTCGTAGTGGAGGACGACGAGACCATCGGCAGCGTGCTGGAGTCCAGCCTGCGTGCCCACGGGCACCAGGTGGCGTGGCAGCGCACCGGTCGTCGCGCGCTCCGTCTGGCCTCTGAGGCGGAGTTCGACCTGGTCCTGCTTGACCTGGGGTTGCCCGATCTGGATGGCGTCGAGGTGTGCCGGCAGCTACGGGCCAGCAATCCGACGACGGTGCTGGTGATCCTCACCGCCCGGACGGACGAGATGGACGTCGTCGTAGGCCTCGAGGCCGGCGCGGACGACTACCTCACCAAGCCGGTGCGGCTGGCTGAGTTGCTGGCCCGGGTCCGGGCACACCTGCGCCGGGTGGCACCGGCCTCGCCGGGTGCTCCACCGATGCTTACGGTCGCAGACCTGGTGGTGGACACCGGCAGCCGGCGGGTAACCGTCGCAGGACGGGAAGTGCCGCTGCGAGCCAAGGAGTTCGACCTGCTCGCATGCCTGGCAGCAGCGCCGGAGGTGGCGCTCAGCAGGGAGACGCTGATGGGCCAAGTGTGGGACGAGAACTGGTTCGGCCCGACCAAGACTCTCGATGTGCACGTGGCCGCGCTGCGTCGCAAGCTGGCTGGGATGGTCGGGTTTGGCTCGGTGCCGCGGATTGTGACCCTGCGCGGGCATGGGTATCGGCTGGAGGCGCCGGAGAGCTGAACCGCGTGGTCAGCGTGAGGCGTTGCAGGGCGTCTGAAATGGCCGGGACGTGCGGTCAACCGGTGGCCGACTCCGAAACCTGGTTATCCGCTAACCCATGATCGATTAGCGGTCGGCAAAATCCGGCAGCACAACGGTGTCGATCTCGCTCCCAGCATGTTGTGCTGGTAAGGGACACTGTGCTGATCGAGCAGTCGGATGGCTGGGGAGGGGCGTCGTGCGGACTCGGATTGTCGCCCTCGCGGTACTCGCCGCAGTGCTTGCCATCGGGCTGTTCGGGGTACCGCTGGCCGCTGGCGCGCTGAAGTATGCGGTGTCGGAAGAACGGACAACGCTGCTGCGGATGGCCGATGCCGCCGCGGCGGCCGTCACGGCAGACGTGCTTCGCGGAAACATGCCGACCGATCTCCCCAACCCGCAGGACGAGACCCACCTCGCGGTCTATGTGGAGCGCGGCCTACGCATCTTGGGTACCGGGCCGCAGGGTGGGGACGCCGTTGTCGATCGTGCCCTGCACGGCGAGATCTACACCGGGGACCTTGCCGGTGATCTGGTCGTGGCAGTGCCGGTGACCCATGACAGCGACGTGATCGGCGCCGTTCGCGCCGCCAGCCCGCGCAGTGCCGTCTACCGGCAGGTCATGCTGGTATGGC
>JALZCO010000519.1 GCA_030863015.1 Actinomycetota bacterium | reverse complement strand
TGCTCGACGTAGGCATCGCGCAGCACAGTGAAGCCGATGTGACCCAGGGTGGGCAATTTGGTGCCGGGACCCACCGACCCGAGCACGAACCGCGGCCGGTCCGGATCGGAGAACTCGTCGGCCACCTCGCGGGCCAGCGTGGTGCCCGCCTCGGCGAGCTCCCGGATACGGTCGGCGATGTCGTATTCAGCGAGGTTGGCCAGGTTGGCGCCGAAGGTGTTGGACTCCACCGCGTCGGCACCGGCCTCCAGATAGCCCCGGTGCACGGCACGGACCACGTCGGGGCGCGTCACGTTGAGGATCTCGTTGCAGCCCTCCAACCCAGCGAAGTCGTCCAAGCTCAGCGGGACGGACTGCAGCATCGTGCCCATGGCCCCATCCGCGACCAGCACCCGATGCGACAGGACGTCGAGCAGCGGTGACCGGGACATGAGATCAGCGTAGAGCAGGCGATATCGGGCTCCCTGCTAGCGCATGAGGGCCATTACGGCCCAGGGGCCGTAGGCTGGGCCAGTGACCCATCCCGACAGTTCCGGCAACGGTCCGGCCGCCCGCGGATCGCAGCTGCTGCCGCAGCTGACCTCCCCGGTATTGGTGGCCGCGTTCCAGGGTTGGAACGACGCCGGGGACGCTGCCAGCACTGCGATCGAGCATTTGCAGCTGAGCTGGGACGCAAGACCGCTGGCTGAGCTTGACCCCGAGGACTACTACGACTTCCAGGTCACCCGGCCCACCACCAAAATGGTGGATGGGATCACCCGGCTGATCGAGTGGCCCACCACCCGCTTGTCGGTGTGCCATCCGCCCGGAGCGGACTACGACGTGGTCCTGGTGCACGGTATCGAGCCGAACATGCGTTGGAGGTCGTTCTGCGAGGAGCTGCTGCGCTACGTCCAGGAGCTGGAGATCACCACGGTGGTGACCTTGGGCGCGCTGCTCGCTGACACCCCACACACCCGGCCGGTCCCGGTCACCGGCACTTCCTATGACGCTGCCTCAGCGGCCCGGTTCAAGTTGGAACGGTCGAAGTACGAAGGTCCGACCGGGATCGTGGGAGTCTTCCAGGACGCCTGCGTGCAGGCCGGAGTGCCGGCGATCTCGTTCTGGGCCGCGGTGCCGCACTACGTCTCCGCCCCGCCGTCGCCCAAGGCCACCCTGGCGCTGCTGCACCGGGTGGAGGAGGTGCTCGATCTGGAGGTCCCGCTCGGCGCGCTCCCGGAGGAATCCGAGGAGTGGGAGGCGACGGTCAGCGAGATGGCTGATGAGGACGACGAGGTGGCCAGTTACGTGCGGGCGCTGGAGGAGCGCGGCGACACCGAGCTGACCTTGCACGAGGCCAGTGGGGACGCCATCGCCGCGGACTTCGAGCGCTACCTGCGCCGCCGCGGGGGTTCCGGCGGCACCCCAGGCCCCCGGGGACCGCGCGACAGCCGCTGACCGCGTTCAGTCCGGGCGGTACACGAGCAGCGGCACCAGCTGCTCGTCAGCGGTCAGTGAACCGTGGTGGCCGATCAGGCTGCTGAGCTTGGGTGTGACGCGGGACTGCACCACGGCGAAGTCCGTGCGTGCAGCGACGATGACGTCACCGATGCGGTCGCGGATGCGGTGCTCGACCACCGGACCGAACCACCCTGCCGCGATGGCCTCGTTGCGGGTGAGGATCCATGCTCGGTCCCCGATCAGGTCACGCCAGGCCGCCAGCACATCCTCGGTGGCGCCCGGCTCGGTGTAGACGTACCGAGCGCGCGGGTCTCCGCCCAGCAGGCGCACCCCGGCCTGCAGCGCCGGTTCGGTGTCGAAGTCGAGCCTGCCTTCCTCGGGCACGGTCACCATGCCGTGGTCGGCGATGACCACCAGCTGGGTTCCCGGCGGCAGTCCTTCGGCGATCGCGGCAGCCAGCCGGTCGACGTGGCCCAGTTGCAGTCGCCACGGCAGCGAGCCGACGCCGTAGACGTGGCCGAGCAGGTCCAGGTCACCGTGGTAGGCGTAGCACAACGTCGGCTCGCTACCGGACACTGCTGCCAACGCGTTGCCCGCGAGATCCCCCAGCGCGTGGACCTCCCGCAGGTGGCCGCCACGCAGCGCGACGCGGTTCAGACCCGAGCCCCGATGCAGGTGTGGAACCGCCAGGGTGACCCGAACCCCGGATGCCGCGGCGCGTTCCAGCGCGGTGGGGTGCGGCTGGACGTCTTCGGGCACGAACCGCTCCCGGAGATCCACTCGGTCGCCGCCGCCGTGCGTGTGCCAGCTCAGCGCATTGATCAGATCACCCTCAGGGGTGGCGAAGGTGTAGCCCACGATCCCGTGCTGGCCCGCCGGCAGACCCGTTCCGATGGTGGCCACGCTGGCCGCCGTCGTCGCGGGAAACCCAGCCGTGATCGGTTCGCGGTTCTCGGTCAATGATGCGAGGAACGGAGCGTCCCGGGGATGCTCCCGCAGCGACCGCCACCCGAGACCGTCCACGAGCAGCAGGCAAACCCCCCGTGCCGGGTTCAGCCCGAACCGATC
>JALZCO010000418.1 GCA_030863015.1 Actinomycetota bacterium | reverse complement strand
CGTCAGAGGACAAGGGCTTCCAAGCCTGCGTCGCCGCCCTGGAGACCGCCCTGGTGCTACGCAGGCTGCGGCAGGCCTCGCCAGGCGTGACGTGAGCCCTATGCCCCCCCTTCCCGGCGTGTCCGCTCACTGTGTCCGGTGTGTCGGGCTCTTGTGTACAGCAGAGGCGACGTGATGCCCGCCGAGGTGCTGTTCGAGGCCCGCCCGCGCAAGGCTCGCCGCGTCGCGGTAGCCGCCGCCGTATTGCTGGTTGCGGTGTTCACCGTGATCGCGGTGCTACTGCGGCAAACACCCACCGGCGTCTACTTTCAGCTCTCCGATCAGGTGGCCATGGTGGTGCTCGGACTGTTGCTCGCCGCTGCGGCCTTGTTATTCGCCCGACCTCGGGTGCGTGCCGGTGCCGACGGGGTGGAGGTGCGCAACCTCCTCGGGTCACGCGCGCTGCCCTGGGAGCTCGTGCTGCGGGTCTCGTTTCCCGACGGTGCCCCGTGGGCTCGCCTGGAGCTCCCCGACGACGAGTACATCGCGGTCATGGCGATCCAGTCGGCCGACGGCCGACGGGCGGTGCAGGCTATCCACGCCCTGCGCGCGGTGCACGCCGAGCACACCGCGCCCCGAAATGCCCCGCCGCGGGATCAGTGATCCAGCTCCGGTACCGCCGGGTGTGGAGAAGTAGTTCGGTGCCGGCGGTGGGATTCGAACCCACACTGGCGGGTTCCTAAGACCCGGGCCTCTGCCATTGGGCTACGCCGGCCTCGCGGACCTCCCGGGACGCCGGGAGCGTGGCTGCGTTGCAGGGTATCGCTCAAACTTCGAGGTCCTTAAGCAGCTTGGCGACATGGCCGGTGGCGCGCACGTTGTATAGCGCCTTGTCGATGCGGCCCTGCGCGTCGATCACGAAGGTGGACCGGATCACGCCGGTGACCGTCTTGCCGTACATCTGCTTCTGGCCATAGGCGCCGTAGGCAGTGAGCACCGATCGGTCCGCGTCGGACAGCAGCGGGAAGTGCAAGCCCTTCGCGTCGCGGAACTTTGCCAGCTTCACCGGCGGATCCGGCGAGATGCCGAGTACCGCGAAACCGGCCGTGTCCAGCTCGGCGACGTTGTCGCGGAAGTCGCAGGCCTGTTTGGTGCAGCCGGGAGTGCCCGCAGCGGGGTAGAAGTAGACCACCACGGATTGACCGCGGTAGTCCGACAGCGAGACGGGCTTGCCGTCGGCGTCGGGCAGGGTGAAGTCAGGAGCGGGGTCACCGGGGGACAGCCGGACGTTGTCGGTCACAAGGCCGGACGATACCGCTGCAGATGGGGGTGGCCTCAGGACCCGGTTACCCGTGGCCTACGGTGTGCCGCACACCGCGCAAGGAGGACTGATGGCCCGGGACGCCGACACCATTGAACGTGACATCGAGCAGGCCCGTGACGCGTTGGCCGCGACGCTGGATGAGCTCGGTACCCGGGCGGATCCCCGGCGAGCGATCGAGGCCGGCAAGGAGCAGGTGCAAACCACCATGGCCGACCCGAGGGTGCGTTATGCGCTGATGGGCGTCGGTGGGATCCTCGTGCTGGCGGTGTTGCGCAAGCTGTTCCGTTAGATAGCCACAACGTCACAGAGTTACAATGTCACAGAGTTACCAACGTCACAGCGCTACCACGGCGAAGGACTCGCCACTGAGCCGCACGTCGGCGGGTGTGGTGGTGGCTTCCCCAGATGCGAGAAGAACCTGGCTGGGCTGCCCGCCCAGCGCAATGTTGGCCGGCCGCGGGCTCAGGTTCACTGCCACGCGAAGTGCGCCGCGGTGTAGCACCAGCGTGCGGGCGTCGGAGTCCACGTCAACGGCTAGCTGATTCAACCTCGGGTCAGAAAGCTCCGGGCAGCGCTTACGTAGCGCGATGAGCTGCTGGTAAGTGCGAAGCAGCGTCGCATGGGGCTCGGTGCCCGGTTCGACCCAGTCCAGCCGGGACCGCAAGAAGGTCTGCTCATCGTTCGGGTCGGGCACGTCCACGTCGTCCCACCCGTGTTCGGAGAACTCGGCGTAGCGGCCGCGGCGGGTGGCCTCACGCAGTTCCGGGTCGGACATATACGAAAAGAACTGGAACGGGGTGCCCGCGCCCCACTCCTCGCCCATGAAGATCATCGGTGTGTAGGGGGAGCACAGCACCAGCGCCGCACCGCAGGCCAGCAGACCGGGGGACAGCGCAGCCGAGATCCGGTCGCCGGTAGCCCGGTTGCCTACCTGGTCGTGGTTCTGCAAGTAGGCGAGGAACTTCCAGCCGGGTAGCTGCGCGGTATCCACCGGGCGGCCGTGGCTGCGCTGGCGGAACTGCGACCAGCGCCCGTCATGGAAGAAGGCACCACGCAGGGTTCGGGCCAGGTCAGGTAGCGCGCCGAAGTCGGCGTAGTAGCCCTGCTGCTCACCGGTCAGGGTGGCGTGCAAGCAGTGGTGGATGTCGTCATCCCACTGGGCAGCCAGCCCGTAACCGCCGGCGGCGCGCGGGGTGACCAGCCGCGGGTCGTTGAGGTCGGACTCGGCGATCAGTGACAGCGGCCGTCGCAGGTGGCCGGCCAGGGTGTCCACCTCGATGGCCAGCTCCTCCAACAGGTGGGTGGCGCGGCTGTCTCGCAGGGCGTGCACGGCGTCCAACCGCAGCCCGTCGAGGTGATAGTCGCGCAACCATTCCAGCGCATTGTCGATCACGTAGCGACGCACCTCGTCGGAGTGCGGTCCATCCAGGTTCAGCGACGGACCCCAGATGTTGCTCCCAGCGAAATAGGGACCGAAGCGTTCCAGGTAGGCGCCGGAAGGGCCGAGGTGGTTGTACACGACATCGAGGACCACACCGAGCCCACAGCCGTGGCAGGCGTCCACGAACCGCTTGAAGGCATCGGGACCGCCGTAGTTCTCGGTGACGGCGTACCAGTCCACCCCGTCGTAGCCCCAGTTGCGGGGCCCGTCGAAGGCGTTGACCGGCATTACCTCGACCACATCGACGCCCAAGTCGACCAGATGGTCAAGGCGCCTGATCGCGGAGTTGAAGCTACCGCCGAGGGTGAAGGTCCCGATGTGTAGCTCGTAGAGCACGCTGCCGGGCAGCGCCCGGCCGGTCCAGCTCTGATCGGTCCAGGTGAAGGCCTGGTGGTCGTAGACCCGAGACGCGGCATGCACGCCGTGTGGCTGCCACCGCGATCGGGGATCGGGTAGCAAGGTGTCCTCGTCGTCCACCCGGAACGCGTAGTCAGAGCCTGGCCCGGCGCCGTCGACATTCACACCCCACCAGCCACCGACCGTGCGGGCTAGGTCGTGTTCGACACCGTCCACCACGACCAGTACCTGTTGCCGCTGCGGGGCCCATACCGTGAAGTCCATGAGCCTGATCTTGTCAGGACGGGGCGGCGTTGTCTGGCCATGTCGGCAACGAGGCCCGGCGTGATCGGTCAGTCGGCCAGCAGAAGGGCGACGGGGTAGCGGGCGAGTAGGTCGGCCAGCGGCACCCGATCCGACGCTGAGAAGCCGGTGAACGCGTCGGTCCAGCCGCCGTCGGGTAGCGCTAGCGTGGTGTCGCGC
>JALZCO010000404.1 GCA_030863015.1 Actinomycetota bacterium | reverse complement strand
TGCCCACCGGTATCCCTGGCGGCAGCAAGGGACTGACCGAACAACCGCACCGCGGTCCGCACCTGGCCGCGGGCTTGGGCCACCGCCCCGCACATGGCGCTGGTGACCACATACCCGATTCGGGCGGTGCCCTCCAAGCGCTCGCGGTACCGCTGCGAGGCATCATCGGCGAGATCCAGCAGGCCGGCCAGCAGCAGTCCGTGGACCCACGACGATTCGATAATGGCCGCCTGGTGCAGCCCGATCTCAAACGCCTCAGCGCGGTCGTCGATCCACTGCACTCGTTCGTCAAGCCCGTGAAGGCGGCCCTGCACTGCGCAGGCCGCGGCGAGACTCCACGTCGCCAACTGCGCCGCGGGCGGGGGACAGCACGGATGAGCGAGCACCGCGGCGGCGGCGTCGGCGGACTGGACCGTCCGGCCGAGGAAGGCATCGAGCACCGAGCGCATGGCGGCCAGCTCCAGTGCGGTGACGTCATCAGAAATGGTCTTTGTGACGGCGTCGAGCATGGCCGTGGCGTCGGCGGGACGGCCGAGCCCGAAAACCAAGTTGGCCGACCGGGGTATCGCGGCTTGGACTCGTTGGGTGTCGGTGCGGGCCAGCGCGGCTACCGCCGCCAGCTCGGTTTCGGCCTCGGCCCCACGGGCAGGGCCAGACCAGTGCAGCGCGTTGCCCAGCAACAGCCGCGGCTCGAACCCGCCGCCGGCGGCCACCGCGGCCCGGGCCAACCGTTGGGCCAACACAAGATCCCCCAGCTCAGTCGTGCGACCAGCCGCCTCGGTGAGCAACGCCGGATCCGGTGGTAAGTCGGACTCCATCGTCAACAGCGCGCGGCGCAGGCTGTCACCGGCTCGCCGACCCCCGGTACTCGCCAACGCGCTGACCAGGCGGCCACGCAGACGCCGAGCGTGCAGAGTGCCGATCTGCGCCCGTTGCACCTCGCCGTAGAGCGGGTGGGCCAGCCGGGCCTGCAGCCGCCGCCCCTCCGGGTACACCTCCACCAGACCCCGCCCCTCGGCCTGCTCCACCGCTACCGCATCGGTCAGCCCCACCAGCAGCTGCACACCCAGTGGCTCGCCGAAGGCCAGCATCTCGACGACGGCCCTCACCGTGTCGGGTAACTGCCCGATCCGGGCGGACAGCAGGTCAACCAGCCCGGGCGACAGCTTCGGCGTGCCCGACCACAGCCACACCCCAGCCACCTGACGCAAGCGGCTCGCTTCCAGCTCACCGTCAACCAGCTGCCTCAGGTAAAGCACATTGCCCCGGGTAATTGACCACAACCGCCGCGCAGCGACGGAGTCCACCGGTCCACCCAATGCCGCCTCCACCAAAGTGGTGGTCTCGTCCGGAGACAGCGGCTGCAGTTCCAGCCGCGATAGGTGCCCGTCCTTCCATAACCCGGTCACGGCATCCGGCGCGGTCTCCCCGGTGCGCAGCGTGAGCACCACACTCGCGGCCCGGCGCAGCACCAGCTGGTGGACCAGTGTCGCGGACAGCTCATCGAGTAGGTGCGCGTCATCGACCCCGATGACGACGCGGGCCTTGCCGGCACCGGCGAGCAGCGCGTCGCCGGCCTGACAGACCAGCCGAGCCGGATCCGGGCCGACCACGCCTAGCGTCGCCGCGAACGCACCTAGCGGCAGCGCCCGCGCCGAGGCCGTCGCCACTGCCCACCGGGTCAGCGCACCGTGCTGCGTCGCCACCGCCAGCGCCTCGCGAGCCAGCCGTGTCTTACCGACTCCAGCCGCCCCAGCCAGCACGACGCCCGCTGGCCCGTCGCGATGACGGGTCAGTCCGGTGATCACCTTCAGCTCTTCGGCCCGCCCGGTGAGCGGCCACATTGCGGGCACCACCGAATGGTAAGGACCACTACTGTCAGCCGGAAGTGTTAACTCGCCCGGAGCCGGGCTTGCCTTGGCGACCTTCATCCCTTCGCGGGTGCGCAGACGGATTGATCAGCCGGCTGGTGGCTCTGGGTGACCAGATGCACTAGGTCAATAGGCTACGTTCGGCACCGCCCCGCTCGATCGCAGACGGCGAGAATGCCGTCGGACGCAAGGTAAACCCTTGAGCCGAAGTCGAGGCTCACGTGGTCGAGGACTGCTCGCAGCCATTCTGAATCTGCGAGCGAGGCGCGGTGGAGTCGCATCTTCCGAGCCTGCATCGGTATTATCCGCAGGCTGACCAACCTGCCAGTGTCCGGTTCCACCGAGGGGAAGTACAGCAGGCGCAGGTCACTCCGGTACTGCTCATAGCCGGTGATTCCCTCATAGTCGTTGATGAGGTCGCCACATCCGTAGAGGATGAGCTTGTCCCGGTACATCTCGATCGGGCGAGGATGGTGCGAGGAATGCCCATGGACAACATCGACGCCACCGTCGATGAGGTCATGCGCGAAGCGGATTTGATCCGGCAAGACGTTGTATCCCCAGTTGGACCCCCAGTGCACGGAAACCACCACGACATCACCGGGTCGCGTCATCGCGCGCACCCAGCCGGTGAGCTCGCTAGCGCTGGAACGTGATAGATCGCGGACGAAGTTGATGCCCGGCTGGTCAGGGGTCGCGGCCCAGCTTGGTGGGATGCCGCTGGACGCCATGCCGCACGAAAAGATCGCGACCTGCCTGTCTCCCTCAACGTCGACGGCTGCGGGCTGTCGTGCCTCGCTGGCATCTCGCCCCGCACCCACCGCCCGCAGGCCCGCGTCGGAGAGCGCATCAAGTGTGTCTTGGAGCCCTTGGCTTCCGAAGTCGAGTACATGGTTGTTCGCCAGCACGCAGGCGTCGGGTCGGCCCGCGGCCAGGCAGGGCAGATTGTGGGGATGCATGCGGTAGTGCAGCGCCTTCGCAGGTGCGAACTCCTCGCTCTGGGTGACACTCGTCTCCAGATTGATCACTCGCACATCGGGCGCGATGTCATCAAGCGTTGGCAGGACGTCTCCCCACGGCCAGGAGAAGTCGACAGGTCGTGGAATCCGGCCGTTCACCGCCTCCACCAACTCGACGTAGGTGCGCGCGTCTTCGACGTGAGCCTCCTGCAGCGTCGGATCATTGGGATGCGGAAGGATCTGGTCGACACCGCGGCCGGTCATCACGTCGCCGCAGAGAAACAATGTCACCGGTGCACCTTTCACGACTTCCACTGTGGCACGCCGCAGGAGAAACATCAGACACCTGGTTACGCCTCGCGCGCTCCGGCCCCGCCTGCCCCCGCACTGCGGCGGGCGAGCGAGATGCAAGCCGAACTGGATGGCACGGACACTTTGTCGATCTCTGCGATCCGGCGTCCCAGTCCAGGCTGGCCGCGTACCGGCTGGTTACCGAGGAACCCACACCCGTTAGCGCACGGGGGAGGAGGGCACCCATCGGTTCATCCCTACAGGCCCCCGTGGGAGGTAGCGGGCGGTTGCCCGGGAGCCGATTGAACTGCTGCACAGTCAGCGGCGGCGGTAGTGGTCGATCGACGGAAGGGCAACCGTCGGCCTGGTATGGACATTCTGAAACGGGGGCCCATCCCGTAGAATGCGTGTTCCATTCGTCCTTGTGCCGTTGGCGTGCGATACTGGGGCCGTTGATGTCGCCGTCTGATGTTGCTTGCTCTAGCATGACCACTGGCTCGTCGCCGACACGTTCGCCACCAGGATCGAGGTTCCCGCCAGCGTTGTGGCACGGTAGGCTATCTTTCTCACGTGCGGTGTCAGTAGTCGGTTCATAGAATGTCCGGTGACCGAGTGAACTCCGGCGGAGGAATTGTGTCGTCATGAGTCAGATCGAGCCAACCGTTCCCGAGACTGTGTCTGAAGCTGACTTCGAAATCCGACTCCCAGAAGCCGGGCAGGGCCTGGACCAGGACGAGGAGTGGTGCGAGATTTTGGTAGACGGGCAGCGGCGGCGCATTCGCTTCCACGATTACCATGAGATCTATAGCATCCCCGGCTTTTACGAGCGGCTCTTCTACGACAGGCTCAAGTGCGAGTCACCCCGCGTGATCCGAAGGCTACTGGCTCGGGTGCTCGCTGAGCTGGGAACCGAGCCGGGCGAGCTCCGGGTGCTCGATGTCGGGGCTGGGAATGGGATAGTCGGTGCAGAGCTCCGTGAGCTCGGAGCCGGGGTGGTCTACGGCATCGATATCATCGAGGAGGCAGCCGCCGCGGCGCAGCGGGACCGCCCCGGGGTCTATGAGTCGTACCTCGTCGCCGATCTCACTGAGCTGACCCGCGACGAGCACGACACGCTCGCTGAAGCCGGCCTCAACACGATGACGACGGTGGCCGCGCTGGGCTTCGACGACATGCCGCCGCACGCTTTCGCTGCCGCCTACAACCTCATCTCGACTCCAGGCCTGGTGGCCTTCACCATCAAAGAGGACTTCGTCGCCAAGCGCGGCTTGAACGGCTTCAGCAGCTTGATACGTCGGATGTTAAACGAGGAGGCCATGCGGCCCCTCGCCAAGGAGCGTTACCGGCACCGCCTCTCGGTGCAGGGGGAGCCGCTGTACTACGTCGCGTTCGTCGCGGAGAAGGTCAGCGACGTCTCCCAGGCCTGGCTCGACTGATCGACAAGCCGTGCTCAGCCATACTCACGATGGTTGGTCGACGACGCGAGACGGCTGTGGCGACCACACCGGCTTCCTTCCCGCCCCCGGCTACGGTCAGTGACAGCTGCTCGATACGTTGAGCGCTTTCCCGCCCCGTCGCCGGTATCCGGGAGGTAGCGATGCGCATCACGCTCGCACAGATCGATGCCCGGCCCGGGGAGCTCGAGGCCAACGTCGCGCGTGCCGCGCAGGTGATCGCCGATGCGGTCAGCGAGGGGGCCGACCTGGTGGTTTTTCCCGAGCTGTCGCTCAGTGGCTACTCGATCGGGGATCTCAAGGAGGACATGTCGCTCCAGCCGGAAGACGAGCGGATAGCGAAGCTGGTCAAGGAAACCAAGGGCGCGGGCGTGCTGCTCGGGTTTCCCGAGGCGCAGGCACACGGTCTGCACATCTACAACAGCGCGGCCTACTACGAGAGCGGCCTGCTGGTGCACGTGCATCGCAAGCTTTTCCTGCCCAACTACGCGACCTTCGAAGAACGCAAGCACTTCCTGCCCGGTCAGTCGTCCCGGGCCTTCCCGATCCTGGGTGGACGGCACCGCGCGGCCACCCTGGTCTGTAACGACGCGTGGCAGCCGCAGCTTGCCTACGTGGCCGCGCAGGACGGGGCGATAATCCTGCTAGTGCCCGCCTGCAGCGCGCAGAGCATGTTCCCCGAGCGGTATGACTCGCGGTCCTACTGGCGCGGTATCACCCGTTTCTACGGGCGGATGTTCCAGCTGTACGTGGTCTTCGTCAACCGCGTCGGCACCGAGGAGTCGCTGCGCTTCTGGGGCGGCTCACACATCGTCGATCCGTGGGGCCAGGTGATTGCCGAAGCCGACGAGGACCGGGAAAACCTGCTCACCATCGACATCGACCTCTCGCTGGTGCGCCGCCGGCGGCGGGAAATCCCGCTGGTGAGGGAGGGTCGATTGGGGTTGCTGCGCCGGGAGATCAACCGCCTCCTGGAAGAAGGCGGCGACCTGTAGTTCGTCACTCACGGGGTCGCGAAGCAGCCCAGCGTCGAGCTGGGGCGCACCCCGGAGAAGTAGCGCTGCCAGATTTGGTAGTAGAGGATCTCCTCTTCGCTGCGCAGCGCCCAGCTATCCGGTGGTTGCGTCACAGCGCCTTCGGTATCGCCGGCCCTTGCAGTTTTGTCCATGGCTAGCGCGGCAAGCACTTCGCCGGCACCCGAGCCGTCACCGAATTGCTCCTTGCCACGCCACAGCAGCTCCTCGGGCAGCCAGTCGGTGAAGGCCTCGCGCAGCACCGCTTTCTCGGGCCGTCCATCGGTGGTCTTTTTCCACTCCGGCGGCAGAGCCAGCGCCGTGCGCACCACGTTGGTGTCCAGGAACGGCTCGCGGGCCTCGAGCCCGAAGTACATCGTCGTCCGGTCGCAGCGCTGCAGGTTCAGGTGGTGCAACTGCTCGAGGCTGCGCACCAACTCGGCGTGCAGGGCGTCCGGATCCGCGAACTGCGGGCTGTGTACGTAGCTGTAGCCGCCGTAGAGCTCGTCGGCGCCTTCACCGGTGAGCACCACCTTGACCTTCTTGGCCGCCTCGCACGCCAGCAGCAGGTTCGGCACCGCGCTGCGGACCAGGGCCGGGTCGTAGTGCTCGATCACTTCAACCGCGTTGTCCAGCGCCTCGCCGATCGACTCGGCGGTGACGATGACCTCGTGATGGTCGCTGCCGATGAACTCGGCGACGCGCCGGGCCGCCAGCAGGTCGCTGCTGTCCTTGGTGCCGACCGCGAAGGTGGGTAGCACGTCGTCGCGGCGGCGGGTGTGTTCGGCGGCGATCGCGGCGACGATCGCCGAGTCAAGCCCGCCGGAGAGGAACACTCCCACCCCGACGTCGCTCATCATCCGCCGCCGCACGGACAGCACCACTGAGTCCCTGACCTTCTCGAGCGTCCCGCTGTCCCAGATCGGCTGCTGCGCCCGGCGGGCTGGACGGACTTCCACCGGAACCGAGTTGGCATAGCGCACGACGCCAGCGGCCGGAGTCCACAGGCAGCCGGGTGGGAAGGAGGTCACTCGGGGCCGGTCCTCGGGATCGAAAGCCCGCAGCTCGCTGGCGAACATCGTGCCATCCGCCCCGTTGATCCAGTACAGCGGCTTGACACCCATCGGGTCGCGGGCGACCAGTCCGTTCCCGGTGGCGGTAACCATCGCCAGTGCGAACATGCCGCTGAGCTTGGCCACCGAGGCCGGACCATCCCGCATCACGAGGTGCAGTGCCGCCTCGGTGTCCGACCGGGTCTGTAGCATTCCGGGAGGTAGCTTCGCGCTGAGGTCCTCGTGGTTGTAGATCTCACCGTTGCCGACGATCCACGCCGTGCCGTCACCGTTGGCCAGCGGCTGCCTGCCGCGGCTGACGTCGACGATGGACAGTCTCTGGTGGCCCAACCAGGCCGAGTCGAGCGTCAGTATCCCGGTGTCATCCGGTCCCCGATGCTGTATCCGATTGAGCATCCGCTCGCACTTGCCGGCGTCAACCTGACCGAAGGCCGCGACGATTCCGCACATTTGGTATCACCTACCCCGCTATACCATTGAATATCATCGACCGGCCGACCACCCAGCGTTGAGAGCCAACTCACTGTCCAGAACGGTCCATTTAGCTGACGTAGGGACGTGAACCGCCGACGCGGCGCCACAGATCCGTTTCGGCCACCGCGAGCGCTCACCAGCCAGGCACGGTGAATCGGGGTCCGACACGTCCACGAGTCCGGTTCCGTGGCAGGATGCTGGCAGGAGGCCTTCGTGGATCTTATCGGCGTCCGTGAAGACATCAGCGCGGCGCTCACCGACGGTCGTCCAGTGGTGGCGCTGGAGTCCAGCGTGATCGCCCACGGGTTGCCTTCTCCAGTGAACCTTCGCGTAGCTCATTCCCTCGAGGAGGCCGTGCGGGCCGCCGGAGCGACGCCAGCCACCGTTGGGGTGATCCGGGGACGGCTGCGGGTTGGCTTGGAGCCCGAGGAGATTGAGCGCCTGGGCACAGCAGGTGACATCCTCAAGTGCGCTGCCGGAGACCTCGGATGGGCGATCGCCCGAGGCGTGGATGGGGCGACGACGGTCTCGGCGACGGTGTTCGCTGCAGCCTCCGTGGGAATCGACGTGGTCGCCACCGGGGGTATCGGCGGGGTTCACCGCGGAGATACGGGTGACGTCTCAGCGGACCTGCCCATCCTCGCTCACCATCCAGTCGCCGTGGTCGCGGCCGGGGCGAAGAGCATCCTCGACCTTCCGAAAACTCTGGAGGCGCTCGAGACGCTGGGTGTGCCGGTCGTGGGACTTGGCACCCAGGACTTCCCCGCCTTCTACGCTCGCAGCAGCGGGCTGGTACTGGACAAACATGCGGAGCGGGCAGAGGACATCGCCCGGTTCTGTCTCATTCGCTGGCGCCGGCTTAAGCAGCGAGGCGGCGTCCTCGTCGCCTGTCCCTGTCCTGAACAGCAGGCACTCGCGCCCTCCGAGGTCGAGCGGGCAACCGCCCGGGCGCTGCGCGACGCGGCAACCGAAGGCGTGTATGGGAAATCCCTCACTCCGTGGCTGCTGGCATCGGTCACCGCAAGCCTCGGGGCGCGGACCCTCGCCGCTAACCACGCGCTGTTGCTGAACAACGCGAGGGTCGGTGCAAGCATTGCCACCGCCCTGCGCGACCTCAGCTCCGTCTCGACGTCCCTGACGGATCATTGATCGAGCACGGCCCAGTGGCCGCACACGCGCCACCGCGCGCAGGGTGCGAGCGCCCTGATAGAACCACGTGCTGCCGCAACACGCCGTTCGATGGGCCAGCTGCTACTCCAACACCTTCATCAACACAACAAATTCTAAGTCGTTGCGTTTCGGGACTCCGACACGCTCGTCACCATATGGAAAGGGAATTCGTTCGCCATTTGACTTGTAACCAAGTCGTTCGTACCAAGTGATGATGTCGTGTCTCACATGGAGGACCTGCATGCGGATCTCTTTAGCTCCGAATTCGTCGCGGCAGACTCGCTCTGCCTCGCCGATGATCGCGCCGCCGATGCCTCGGCCCTGTAGCTCGGGCCGCACTGCGAGCATCCCCAGGACAGGGCAGCTGCTCTGCTTCGTCAGCTGGCTACAGCCCACAAGATCGCCGTCGATCCTGGCCAGGATGACCATACTCTCGGGCGCAGCCAGGACTTCCTCGACGGCCTCGGCATCGGTTCGCCGCACGCCAACGAGATGAGCCTCGGTTGTCCAGCCTCCGAGGCCTTCACCACGGTAGGCCGCATCGACCAACGAAACAATGCTTTCAACGTCAGCGCGCGTGGCGCGACAAAATCGAATCAAACGGGGAGTTTGATCTCTCGCGCTCAAAGTCATAGTGGCACATTACCGATCGGACAATGGGGTCGCCGACGCAGTGCACGCATTCTGGAGTGAGCATGAGATCACGTCGATTGACCATGACACTCTCATGGGGCGCAGTTGCCTGGCGCGGGGATCGCTCACCTTGAACCCGAGACCTGCGCGCTGACCGGCGGCCTGTCTCCATCCGGCCGCGGGGAACAGCAGGCGCCCCGGTGAGCATCGAGGCCGCCGCGATGTCGGACGCTGTGGGCCGGCGACAATGATCCGGTTCGCGGCGAACTCAGCACGAGCAGACGGAGTACGGCCGGACTGATGCGGCGGATGTGATGATGCACACATGTCGCCGACAGGACGTGTCGTTGCCTCATCGCGCGACATCGGGATTGCGGTGGCGGTGTTCGGTTGGATCACGGCGCTGCTGGTCACCGATTCCTTGTCGGGTCTCTGCGGGCAGCTGGCCTGGGGCGCGGCGACGTGGGGGGTCCTGCTGTGGCTGTTGCGCACGGAGACTCCTTTGGTGCGTATCCAGGTCGCGGTGGTCGTGGTGTTCGCGACGGCAGTGGAATACACCTTCTCGCCGTGGCTTGAGGTGTACATCTACCGGCTGGAGAACGTCCCGGCGTTTGTCTCGCCCGCGCACGGCCTGGTGTACCTGTGCGCGCTGGCCCTCGGACGGTCGTCGGTGGTCCACCGCTGGCGCGTCCCGCTGGTCGGCCTCACGCTCGCTGCCGGAGCGTCATATGCCCTGTGGGGCCTCTTTGGCACCGACCGCATCGACATGCTGGGGGCGTTCTGGTTCGGCTGCCTGGTGGCGTTCTTGAGGTGGGGGCAGTCGCGATTGCTCTACGTGGGTGCGTTCGCGATCGTCACCTATGTTGAGCTGCTGGGCACCTGGCTTGGTGTCTGGGAGTGGCAACCGCTCGACCCCACCGGGCTGATTACGATCGGGAACCCGCCGTCAGGGGTCGCCGGCGGCTACGGGTGGTTCGACCTGGTGGCGCTCACCACCGCGCCGGCGTTGTTGCGCGGGTGGGAGCGGCTGACGTCAAACCGGCGGCCGGCTTGAGGTGACGGCGAGGAAATCACTCGGGTACGGGTCAGGCTACGACCCCGGGATCGGCCGCATCTGCGGGCGTGGCCGCGGTCCGGATCAGCGGCCCAGGACCAGGGATGCGCCCGATCGCACTGTAGCCCGAGTCAGCGCGTGACACGGTCGGTGTAGCAGTGGTAACAGCAACGGGCCGGACCCGATACAACGGGTAGGACCGTTTGCTGCGATTGGGGGTTGCACAACTGGATCAAGCGGCCCGAGACATCTGGGCGTGCGCTGCCGCGGTAGGTCCTGCTCGATGACACGATTCAAAACTCAAACTTGGGGGGACACCATGCGACGAGTCATCATCCGTTCTCTGGCGACCACTGCGGTGCTCGGCGGTATTATTCTCACTGGTCCCGGCGTAGCCGCTGCTGATCCCGGACGTCCAACAGGCGGCGACAACTATGCATCAGGACAACCCACCTGCGCGGCCTCCGATATTGATTTTGAGCATGGCTGTTTCGTGGGTTGGGGCCGATTCTTCAAGTAGGCGAGGAGCTGACCCATGTTGACGCCGACGGTGCCTGTCGTTGAGGCACCCAGTTGGCTGAGCTAGACCAGGCAACGACAAACGGCCCCATCTGCGTACTGCCAGGTGGGGCCGTTCCTATCGCTACGTTGAGAGCGCTCCGCTAGGCGCACCATTGCCGGTCGCCTTCCCTCCCGCCCGAAGTGCCGTGTCGCTTGCCGGCGTGATGAGATCACCTGGAGGTGCAGGTTTTGTTGCGGTAGGGCGGGCCATTGACGATGAGGCTGTGCGCTGCTGAGGTGAGCGGTCGGTGGCGGATTGGGAGCCGCACCTCGAGGGAGCTGTCAATGGTTGACACCGGTCCGGAGGTGCGCACAGCCAGTGGCGTGGTGCGCGGACGGACGGCGGAAGGGTTCGTGGCCTTCCGGGGCATTCCCTTCGCCCAGCCACCGGTGGGCGCCCTGCGCTTCGCTGCGCCGCAGCGGCCGTCGCCGTGGGCGGGCGTACGGGACTCGACGGAGTTCGGCCCGGCACCGCCGCAGTCCGGGCCGCTGCGGGCAGCCGGCACCACCGGCACGGAGTGGCTCACCGTCAACGTCTGGTCCCCGGACCTGGGTGCTGCCGGGTTGCCGGTGCTGGTATGGATTTACGGTGGGGCCTATATGTCCGGGTCCTCCGGTGACCCGACGTACGATGCGGCGTTGATCACCCGTGAGGGTCTGGTTGTGGTGACCTTCAATTATCGGGTGGGCGTGGAGGGCTTTGCTCTGATTGGAGGCGTCCCGGCCAACCGTGGGCTGCTTGATCAGCTCGCTGCTTTGCACTGGGTGCGGCAAAATATCGCCGGTTTCGGTGGTGACCCGGAGCGAATCACCGTGTGTGGGCAGTCGGCCGGGGCCGGGTCGATCGCAACGCTGCTGGCCATGCCGCTGGCGGTGGGCCTGTTCCGGCAGGCGATCGCCCAAAGTGTCCCGGGGATGTACTTCACGCCGGCTCTTGCGGCGGACATTGCTGCAGTTTTGGCTGCACGGTTGGGTACCACGCCGACCGTGGCCGGCCTTGCCGCCATCGACCCGCAGCGCCTGGCCGATGAGGTAGATCTGTTCAGCAGGGAACTGCCCGCGTACGCCGATCGGTGGGGCCGCGCGGCGTACATGGGGATCGGGTTCTCGCCTGTGCTGGACGGCGAGGTGGTCCTCGACGTGCCCTGGCGAGCTCTAGCGGATGGCCGCGCGGCCGGTGTCGAGCTGCTAACCGGCCACACCAGGGACGAGTTCCGGCTGTTCCTAGCCCTGGCCGGACGCCTAGGAAAGATCACCGAACAAGACACCGCCACCGCCCTGCGGATCCTTTCCCCTGGAGTCGACGGCGAGCTGGCGTATCGCAGCGGCTACCCGCACGCCTGCGCCGAGACCCTGTATGAGCTGGTGCATTCCGATGCGCTATTCCGGATGCCCGCACTGCACCTAGCTGAAGCGCACACCGCTGCCGGTGGCACGGCCTTCCTGTACGAACTGCGCTGGCCCGCACCAGCGCAGGGCGGCGCCCTGGGCGCCTGCCACGGCCTGGATGTACCGCTGCTTTTCGGTACCTTCTCCACTCCCTTTGGCCGGGTCCTGCTGGAGGAGCAGGAACCCTCCGC
>JALZCO010000386.1 GCA_030863015.1 Actinomycetota bacterium | reverse complement strand
GCACCGCGCGGCAGCGCTTGGCCAGATCGGAGACCAGCCCGGCGCGCCAGTCGGTCCACACCCCCGGACCGGTGGCCAGACCGTCGGCCTCGGCCAACGCAACCAGTAGATCCAGCACGGTCCGATCCCCCGCGAGGATGTCAACCACCCGCTGCGTGGTCGTGGGGTCATCGAGATCCCGGCGGGTCGCGGTATGGGGCAGCAGCAGATGGTGGCGCACCATCGCGCAGAGAGTTGCAACGTCCGAGGGCGGCAGCCCGAGCCGGTGCCCGATCTGGTCAGCCAGCGCCGCACCGACGATGGAATGGTCGCCACCACGGCCCTTGCCCAGGTCGTGCAGCAGCGATCCGAGCAGCAGCAGATCCGGGCGGGCGACCGTGGTGGTCAGCCGCGCTGCCTGTGCCGCGGTCTCCACCAGATGCCGGTCCACCGTCCAGACATGCACCCGATCCCGCGGTGGCAGATCACGCACCGCGCCCCACTCCGGAAACAGCCGCCCCCACAGCCCGGTGCGGTCCATCGCCTCGATGACATGTACCGCCGGCGCACCGGCGCCCAGCAACGACAGCAACCCTTCCAGCGCCGCGCGCGGCCAGGGTCGACGTAACTCCGGCGCGGTGTCGGCGAGCGTCGTGAGGGTGCTGGCGGCGATCGGCATACCGGTCCGCGCCGCGGCTGCCGCAACCCGCAACGCCAGCGCCGGATCCCGCGCCGGGTGGGTGTCGCGAGCCAGTACGACCTCACCACCGTGCTCCACCACCCCCTCGTCCAACGGGCGGCGTACCGGACCCCGCCCCAGGGTCCGCAACCCGGTCAGCCGGGCGCGGCCACGCGGGGGCAGCGCGGTGCGTGCCGCGCGCAACCCGACCTCCGTCGCATAGACAACGGTCCGCGCCGCTCCGGAAAGGCTTCTGGCCAAGTCGAACCGGTCACCCAGACCTAGGGCAGTGGCGACCTCGTCAGCGTCCTGCGCCCGCAGCACGTCGCGACTTCGACCGGTGAGCCGATGCAGCTCGGTGCGCACATCCAGAAGAAGATCGCGCGCGGCGCGCACCTCGGGTCCGACTCGGTCCAAGAGCTGGCCTGCGGACAACGCGTCGAGCAGCTGCACGTCCCGCAGCCCGCCGTGGCCGTTCTTGAGGTCTGGTTCCACCCGGTGGGCGATGTCCCCGCTGCGAAGCCAGCGTTGCTGCGCCGACTCGGCAAGTTCTTCGAGCCTGGTGCGGATGCCGGTACGCCAGGCCCGCCGCACGGCGGCCTCCATGGCGGTGAACAGCGCACTGTCCCCGACGATCAGGCGGGCGTCCAGCAATCCCAGTGCAGCGCGCAGGTCGGTGGCCGCCACCTGCACGGCCTGCCCGACGGTTCGTACGCTGTGATCAAGGTCGATGCGGGCGTCCCACAGCGGATACCACAGCGAGTCGGCAAGCTCGCTCACCTCGCGCTTGGCGTCATGCAACAACAACAGGTCCAGGTCGGAATACGGGACCAGCTCGCCGCGGCCCAGGGCGCCGACAGCGACCAGCGCGGTACCGCGGCCGAAGCCCAGTGACGTGCATCGGGATGTCAACCACAATTCATGGAGGTCCACCAGCGCGGCGCGTAGCGCTGGCGCCGGCAGCTGGCGCTGCCGCGGGTTCGCACCCAGCAGTGCCGCACGCGCCCGGACCAGGTCATCCGCGGAGGTGTCCGGATCACCGGCATGAGGCCGGGCCCCAGACAGCGTCATCGCCCCTTCGCCTTTCCACCGGCGTCGTCCCGCCGCCTTGCGGCGAGAAGTCGTACGAGTCGGGCGTGGTGTACCGCGTGCTTCCCTGCACCCCGCCTCGTTGTTGAGGCTTCGCGAAATGTGTTTCGCTTGCTGAAACGCCACGTTTCAGCGGGGTAAACGGGCCCGCACGAGCCGGCCGCGGTATCAGTTACCTCGATGACCATCTAGGAGATCCTGGCGGGGTACCGGCGATGTGTACCGGTGCCCCGCCAGGATCCTCCGCTGGCTTTCAGAGTGCGTCCACACCCCGCTCGCCGGTTCGAACCCGGATTACGGTCTCCACTGGAGTGACCCACACCTTCCCGTCCCCAATCTTGCCGGTTCTGGCTGCTTCGACCAGCACGTCGAGGGTCTTGTCCACCTGCATGTCATCCACCACGACCTCGACTCGGATCTTGGGCACGAAGTCCACGGAATACTCCGCACCCCGGTAGACCTCGGTGTGACCCTTCTGCCGGCCGTAGCCCTGCACCTCGCTGACCGTCATCCCGAGTACCCCGATCTGTTCCAGGGCACCCTTGACGTCCTCCAGCGTGAACGGCTTGACAATCGCGGTCACCAGCTTCATCGCCACTCACCCTTCCTGACCGGCCGAGGCCGGGATCTTACTGGGGGCGGCTGCCTGCGTGGCCCGGCTGTTTCCGCTGCCGGTGAAGATCGTACTGAGCTCGTAGCCAGCCTCAGCATGCTCGGTCTCGTCGATCCCAGCCTGCTCAGCGTCGGTGCCGAGCCGCAGACCGATGGTGTACTTCAGCACCAGGGCGATGATCAGCGTCCCGATAAACGAGTAGGCGAGCACGGCGCCCGCCGCCACGGCCTGACGCCACAGTTGGTCGGTGCCGCCGCCGTAGAACAGGCCGTTCACCCCGGCGGGTGCTACGGCAGTTGCCAGCAAACCGATCAGCAGCGTGCCGACCAGGCCGCCGACGAGGTGCACAGCGACCACGTCGAGCGAGTCGTCGAAACCGAACCGGAACTTGATGCTGACCGCAAGCGCGCACACGGCGCCGGCGACCGCTCCCACCACAATCGCCCCGATCGGGGAAACCGACGAGCAGCTCGGGGTGATGGCAACCAGACCGGCCACCACGCCGGAGGCAGCACCGAGGCTGGTGGGCCGCCCGTCGCGGACCCGCTCGACCAGCAGCCAGCCCAGCATCGCCGCGGCGGTGGCCACCAAGGTGTTGACGAAGGCGAGACCGGCGACGCCGTTTGCGGCGACGGCTGATCCAGCGTTGAAGCCGAACCACCCGAACCACAGCAGCCCTGCACCGAGCATCACGAAGGGCAGGTTGTGCGGGCGCATGGCCTCCCGCGGCCAGCCGCGGCGCCTGCCGAGCACCAGACACAACGCCAGGCCCGCGGCACCCGCATTGATGTGCACCGCCGTGCCACCGGCGAAGTCGATCGCCGCGAGGTCGTTGGCGATCCAGCCACCAACCGGCGCAGTGACCTCATCGAAGGAGAACACCCAGTGTGCAACCGGAAAGTACACCACCGTCGCCCACAGCGCGGCGAATACCAGCCAGGGCACAAAACGCATCCGGTCGGATACCGAACCCGAGATCAGGGCTACCGTGATGATCGCGAACATCGCCTGAAACGCGACGAACACCGTCGATGGGATGGTGCCCACCAGCGGAATTGACATGGGCGAGCCCTCACTCGCAAGGTACGTACCGCCGAAGAGGCCATTCAATCCCGCGTATTCCCGCGGATTGCCGAGCAAACCGAGGCCGATGTCGTTACCGAAAGCCATCGAGTAGCCGTAAAGCACCCAGAGAATGCTCACCACGCCCATCGCGGACAGGCTCATCATCATCATGTTCAAGACGCTCTTGGAGCGGACCATGCCGCCGTAGAAGAACGCCAAACCTGGAGTCATCAGCAGCACCAGGGCGGAGCTGATGAGCATCCAGGCGGTGTCACCGGTGTCTAACACGGTCACTCCTCTGCATCTCACGATCGAGTGGCGCTTGGAGGACAGGTTGGGCAGTCGGTGTTTCGACCAAGGACACGGCATGTTTCACCGG
Source organism: Actinomycetota bacterium (assembly GCA_030863015.1). Taxonomy (GTDB): domain Bacteria; phylum Actinomycetota; class Actinomycetes; order Mycobacteriales; family Pseudonocardiaceae. The sequence continues at coordinate 1,223 of JALZCO010000386.1, read as the reverse complement.
CGTTAACTGTCGGGCTTGTGCTGTTACGTCCACATTTCAGATCGGCTGCATGTCCTTGGTGGTGCAGCCGTTTGCCCCAATCAGTCCAGTAACGCGTCGACGAAGGCCGCCGGCTCAAATGGCGCCAGATCGTCGACACCCTCGCCGAGACCAACCAGCTTGACCGGCACACCGAGCTCGCGCTGCACGTGGAACACGATGCCGCCCTTGGCGGTGCCGTCCAATTTGGTCAACACGATGCCGGTGACGTCGACGACCTCGCGGAAGACTCTCGCCTGGATCAGACCGTTCTGACCCGTGGTGGCGTCCAGCACCAGCAGCACCTCGTCCACCTCGGTCTGCTTGGATACCACGCGCTTGACCTTGCCCAGCTCATCCATCAGACCCGTTTTGGTATGCAGGCGGCCCGCGGTGTCGATCAAAACGGTGTCCACGCCGTCGGCACTGCCCCGCTTGACCGCCTCGAACGCCACGCTGGCCGGGTCGGCGCCCTCGGCTCCCCGCACAACTTCCGCGCCGGCGCGCCTCCCCCAGGTGACCAGCTGGTCCACGGCGGCTGCCCGGAAAGTGTCGGCGGCACCGAGCAACACCCGTCGGCCGTCGGCCACCAGCACGCGGGCCAGCTTGCCGGTGGTGGTCGTCTTGCCGGTGCCGTTCACTCCGGCGATCAGCACCACGCCGGGAGTGCTGACGCCATTGCTGCCATCCTGATGTGGCAACGCCCGTACGGCACGGTCCAGCTCAGGGTGCAGCGCTTCGACCAGCACGTCCCGCAGTGCAGCACGGGCCTGGTCGGCGGTACGTACACCGCGCTGAGCGAGTTCAGTCCGCAGCCGGTCGACGATCTCGGTGGTGGTAGCCGTGCCGAGGTCGGCGAGCAGCAAGGTGTCCTCGACATCAGTCCAGGAATCTTCATCCAGGTCACCCGCGCCGAGCAGCCCCAGGAGACTCTGCCCGAATGCCGAGCGGGATCGGGACAGCCGGCCACGCAACCGCACCAGCCGGCCGGAAGGCGGCTCGATCGCCTCGACAGGCGCAGGGAGGGGTTCGACGGGCGCCGGCTGGACCGGTGCTGACTCTACGAGCGCTGGTTTGGTAGGCGCCGGCTTCGCGGGCGGCGCTGGCGGCGTGACAGTCGCCGGTGGAGCGGTGCTCTCTGGCGGAGCCGGCGCTGCCGGTTGCGGCATGGCCGGTGCTGCGGGCGGTTTCGGTGGCGCCTGCGC
>JALZCO010000376.1 GCA_030863015.1 Actinomycetota bacterium | reverse complement strand
GCGCAGGCGCTGGTGCTGTCGCTCGTGCTCGTCGTATTGCTGGGAATTTATTTCCGGTTCTTCGGCCGCCACCTACAAGAGGCGTGATGACCCAGACCGATCAGTTCCGGCCGACCGTATCCATGCCCACCCGACGCCGCTGGAACCGCGACGCCGTGGAGACCCGCGTGTTCGGAGTCCTGCGTTGGGTGGTGATCGCCGTGCTGGTACTGGTCACCGCGTTCCCCTTCTACTACATGGTGATGCTCTCGCTGCGCAGTCTGGATCAGGTGGTGCTGCGGCCGGGGGTGCTGTGGCCCACCGAGTTCGATGTGTCCACCTATCTCTCCGTGCTGACCTCGGTGGCCAGCGGCGGCCAAGGTTTCCTGGTGTTCATGCGCAACAGCTTCGTGGTCGCCGTGCTCACCGTCGCGGTGACGCTGCTCGCGGCGATCCCCGGCGCCTACGCGATCAGCCGGTTGCGGTTCGCCGGCCGCCAGCAGGTCAGCGCGCTGTTCCTGGCCGTCTACCTGTTTCCGGCCATCCTCCTGGCAGTACCACTATTCGTCTTCTTCGCCGGCATCGGGCTGCGCGGGTCGCTGGTGGGGCTCCTGATCGTCTACGTCGCGCAGACCGTGCCAATTTCGATCTACATGCTGCGCAACTACTTCGAAACCGTGCCGGTGTCGCTGGAGGAATCCGCGGCGATCGACGGCTGCTCGCGGTTCCAGATCATCCGCTGGATCAGTCTGCCGTTGGCGCTGCCCGCACTGATGTCCACCGCGCTGTACGTCTTCATGATCGCGTGGAACGAGTTCCTGTTCGCCCTGCTGTTCCTTGCCGAGGACCGAGACCGCTGGACGGTATCGCTGGGGCTCTCCCAGCTCGCCGGCAGCATTGAGATCCCCACGACGGTGCTAATGGCCGGCTCGGTCCTGCTGACGTTGCCGATCATCGGGATCTTCTTCGTCGCCGAGCGGATGCTTGTCGAGGGCCTGACGAGTGGGGCCGAGAAGGGATGAGCCCCATCGCCCCACTGCAGAGGAAACCACTATGAGCACTGTTTCCTATGACGGCGTGTCCCGGACCTACCCGGGCAGCGATCGGCCCGCCGTTGACCACCTCGATCTCCAGATCGACGACGGCGAATGCGTCGTGTTGGTCGGGCCTTCCGGCTGCGGCAAATCGACATCCCTGCGCATGCTTGCCGGACTTGAAGACGTTGATGCCGGAACGATCATGATCGGTGATCGCAATGTCACCCACCTTGCCCCGAAGGACCGTGACATCGCGATGGTGTTTCAGAACTACGCCCTCTACCCCCACATGTCGGTGGCCGACAACATTGGCTTCGCGCTCAAGGTCGCCGGTGTCGGCAAGGTCGAGCGGATGCGCCGGGTCCGCGAGGCCGCGACGCTGCTGGACTTGCAGGAACTCCTGGACCGAAAACCCAGGGCACTGTCCGGAGGACAACGGCAACGAGTGGCGATGGGCCGCGCAATTGTACGGGAACCACAGGTATTCCTGATGGACGAGCCGCTGTCCAATCTGGATGCCAAACTGCGCGTCTCGACCCGCAGCCAGATCGCCGCACTGCAACGCCGGCTAGGCATCACCACCATTTACGTCACCCACGACCAGGTCGAAGCGATGACCATGGGGGACCGGGTGGCGGTGCTCAACGGCGGTGTCCTGCAGCAGGTCGATATCCCTCGCCGGCTCTACGACAAGCCGGCCAATGTGTTCGTCGCAGGCTTCGTCGGCTCTCCAGCGATGAACCTCATCAGGGTCCCCGTTGTGCCCGACGGTGTGCGCTTAGGCCACCATGTTGTCCCACTGGACCGCACGACATTCGCGCGAATCGGCCACAACCCCGAGGTCATCCTCGGTATACGTCCGGAATCCTGCCACGTGACAACGCAAGACGGTTCCCAGCTCCACGTTCGTGTCGATCTAGTTGAAGAACTTGGCGCGGATGCATACCTCTACGGCACAGCAGCCCTGGGGCCGGATCACCAAACGGACATCGTCGCCCGCATCGACCCCCGGTGCACACCGGCCACCAATGCCATGGTCAGGCTGACGGTGGACAGCAAACAGGCGCACGTGTTCTCCGCCAGCAGCGGCCAACGGTTGTCAACCTGACCCTATAGGGCTCGGGTCGCTGCACTGGAGCTCGTTGGTGAGCTCGATCGGTACCCGAATTAGCAGACGCTACCTGACGTGTGAGGGCCGGTGATGATCGGCGACCTCAGAAGCGGAGCCACCGTGTCATGGCCGGCCATGACGGCTGGTGCTATTCCTAGTAATCATCTATGGTGCGCTTCTGCGCTGCAGGGCTCGCCCCGTCTCCCATTCCTTTCAGTTCCGGCTTGCCTCCGCATCGCGCCGTCTCGGCTGCCCGTTGAGACCGTAAACATCTGAGCCGAGCTTAGGCCAGGTACGCTGCGTGAGGCGGCGTTGATGAGAGTGACGACCTTCGAAGCTGCCTGGTTGGTCACCGTCATCAGACCGCGAATGCGGCCGACCCATGTGGTTGCTGAAAGTGTGGCACCGCGAGCACCCGATCGCCCACACCTCCCCGGGGTGAGAAACCCAGGAGGTGCCGAATGCAACGAACGCTCAGTACAGCGCTGTCGGAGAAGGTCGGGAGACGCGCGACCGTTCGCGGATGGGTTCATCGACGTCGGCGACTGTCGGTGGTCGCATCAGTGCGTGGATTCCGTCGCGTCCTGGATGATCAGGCCTTCATCGAGATCCACACTCCCAAGCTCGTCACCGCTCGACTGAGTCCGGGGCAACGTCTTCGTCGTCGACTACTTCGGTCGACCGGCGTATCTGGCTCAGCCGCCTCAGTTCTATTAAGCAGATTATGGTCGGAGTCTTCGAACGTGTCTATGAGACCGGGGAACACGCTGTTTCCCCGCAATCTCCACCGCCTCGCGCCGTAACGCTGGCCTACGCGAGCCGCCGCTCGCCGCGGCCCGCAAGCGGACCCATACGGTATGGCCATGACACTTTGGCCAACTGGCAGGGCATACCGGTAGCGATCCTTCTTGTCGCTTGCGCCTGATGCACGCATCCGTTACCGGAAGCACCGACGGACTACGCCGTCAAGTCTTGGGATCTCACGTGAACACAAGCAGCCTCATCAGCTATGCAGTCCTTACTGGCCACATCGAGGCGGTGAAAGCGCGGCTTTTGCCCCACGGGCGAGCCCTGGCGACTGTGCTGGGCACCTGCGCCTGCTCGTCGAGAGCCCTGCTCCGAGCGGCTTGGCTCCGCGCTTCCGGGCGACCCCGCCTTTCCTGCAGCCGTGGATATAGGCCGGATGGCTGATGTAAGCCCAACGCCGACAGGTCATGATCAGGGTCGATGGGGCGCAGTCGGGCGCCGACAAGGATTTCAGGTGACTTGTTCCGAGCCCGGAAAGTCTCACGGCCACATGGAATTCGCATCGGAGGGAGTGATATGGCAGCGAACAGTAAGGGGACCGCATCGAGTAACGCTTCGTCCATCGAGGGCTCGGGAGTGTCCGAGACTGGGCGCTCGTCTGATAACCGCGTAGTTCGTCTCTTAGCTTGCGCGGCGGTGCTGAATTCACCTCCGTTGGGTACTCCCATCATTCGAAGGAATGTCCATGACTATTAAGCTTATTCCTCTCGGTACCGCGGACGTCGGCATTTCGGAACCGATCATGATACCGGGGGGGCCATCGGGCACTCGAGCGGTCGTCGAGATTATGTCTGCAGAGTACAGAGGAGAACGCCTTCAGGCCAGGCTGAAGGGAGTCGCGGCTGCCGACTGGGCCATCGTCAGCCCGGACGGAATCGGTCTCATGGACGCGCGACTCACCATTGAAACTGATGACGGAGCACTTATATATGTGTCGTACGGTGGGCGAGTGGATCTCTCCACTGGCATCGAGGGTGCGACCGTATACACAGCACCCCGCTTCGAGACCGGCGACGAGCGCTACGCGTGGATCAACAAGATCCAGGCTGTTGCCAAGGGCGTCATCAGCGGAGGTGTGCTGCGTTACGAGCTCTACGAAATGAGCTGACGTCCCCCCTGAGATTAGATGGAGTTTACCAAGTGTGACGCCTCAGCCTGTCATGAATGCGCGATTCACAACCGTTCCCCGCGCCCGCAGGGACCATTGGGAACGCGCACTCACGAAAGCTCAGGAATCCATGTACGACTACGTGATGTGGGTGCCGTGTCCACTGGCTCCGTAATGGCGGCCCGTCTCAGCGAGGATCCGAGTCGAGGCCCTTCTGCGGGAGGAAGGGCTTCCGATACAAACGACAAAATCCACATTCCCGCCGCGGCTGGCCAGCTGTTTAACCGCGGTGGACTGCTTCATCAAGCCAACGCGCAGACCGTTCACTACCCGGTGCGGGCCCTGCAGGATTGGCTCCGACTCCGGCACGGTGTCGGACGCCGCGCCTCGTCCACGGGCCCGCTGAGCTCCGCGTGGCTGACGCGTCGGTGATACGACGACCCCGCGAGGCATTCGCCAGGTGAAGAGATAGCGCATCGCGGCCGTTGGCGAGGTTGAAGGGATTTCGGAAGAGGTCTGGCTACAAAGGAAATTGAAATGAATCAGACGGAGAAGCAACGGCCGCCAATGGCCGGATTCCACCACTTTGGTGCTACAGTAACCGATGTAGAGGCTAGTGCAGCCTGGTATCAGAAGGTACTAGGACTTGAACGCATCCCTGCTAAGTTTCCGCATTACGGCAACGAAGAGACCGGATACACTGTGCTCCTCACTGATCTCAGCTGCGGAATCGTCATAGGAGTTCATCACAATAAAGGGAATGACGGTCAGCCGTTCGATGAAACCCGGACCGGCCTCGACCACATCAGCATCTCGGTGCCGAGCCGATCGGATTTGGAATCCTGGGCAAAATGGCTCGACAGCTTGGCGGTCGCCCACTCGGGGGTGACCGATATTGATAACGTTATAAAGTACTCAGCGTTGGTGTTCCGCGATCCGGACAATATCCAACTGAAGCTC
>JALZCO010000353.1 GCA_030863015.1 Actinomycetota bacterium | reverse complement strand
GTGCGGAACGTGACCTCCGACAGATCGGCCGCGCGCAGCGCATCGGCCAAGATCCGGGTCTTGTACGTGCCCCAGCTGGCCGGATGCGTGACCGTGATGCTCCGGGCGGATTCGCCCTCACGCTCGGCGACGCGGTCTACGACCCAGCGGACCACCATCGCAGCGATTTCGGACGCGGAATGCGGGACACCGCCGATCACCATCGGGACCTCGTCGCCGATGCGACGTTTGAACTCGCGCACTACCCGGTCGGAGTCGGTGACGGCGCGGCGTTCGGCAGCTTCCCCGACGACCGCCTGGTCATCCTCACTGAGGTAGACCAATGAGCTCACGGCAGCGGAGCGGCTGCCCAGCGGTATCACCTCCGGCATCGGGCGCCGCCCAGCTTCCCGCCGGCAGATGGCCGCGGCGGTGAAGGTGGTGCCCACGTCGATCCCGAGCCAGTAGCTCATCCTGGCGTGCCCCTATCCTCGTTTTACGGTGCCGGAGGGCCCTAGAGCAGCGTTCAGGCACAACTGGCACGACGCTCGGCCTCCGTATCGCCGCTACGAGCCGTTGCGTTAGCGATACAGCCGGTGAGCCTCCCGGATGCTGGTACCTGGGTCCCCATGTGTCGGGACCAGGGCGTCAACACGGCCCAACCCTCTAACGCCCCAGACCGCGACCCGATGCGATCCCCGGCGGTCAAGGCGACGAGCGCTTTGCTGCGGCAGTGGAAAACCGCCATCCCCTAACACTGATCGTGGTGTGCGACGCGGCATGTGAACGGCTGCGCTCAGCAAGTGCCGTTGCAGTGCTAACCTACCTGGCCGCGGACGGCTCCGTCTGGGAATGCGGTGGAGTGGAGTTGGAGATAGTAGGCCGAAGGGTCGTTGATGACGGCCTCGATGTTTTCTCGGGTGCTACGCACGCAGTTCGATGTCTTGCCTTGGTCTCCATTGAGACTCTGGCCGTTGAAAAAATCGATCCAATGCGGGCCTTCGCTGCCACGACGGCCGGCGTGGAGGTGGAAGGCGGTAACCGCACCGTCGAGCTTGTTCCAGGTGATCTCGTAACAGGCCGTCCCCCGTTGCGGATCGAGATCGAGTCGAGCCGAACCCTGCCCGTCACGATCTCCGCCGTTGACGCTGCCCTGGCCAGACAGCGCAACGGTGAACTGACCGCCCTGCTGCGCCAACGCCGGAGCCGGTCCGGCTAGCACGACAGCCGACGACGCGAACGCCAAGCACACTGCGATGCGTCCCATTCCCCGGGCGCCTTTGCTGCTGAGCTGCATCAGCTTTCCTTTCTTCCTGTCCCCACGTGCACGCTCGACACTCTCCGGGTCGGATGGTACGGCAGCGTAACCGAATCATCACTGTCGGTAGCAACGTCTGACGCAGAAGGCGACTTGCCGGGGTTTCTAGGCTTCTGGAGTGAACTATCCGAAAGGCGACCTGCGCGATCAGCTTTGTCACGTCGGCGCGGAGGTCGTCCGTGCGGGCCTCGTGGTCGGATCGGGAGGAAATCTTTCGGCCCGTCAGCCGGGCTCTGACCAGTGCTGGATCACCGCGGCCAACACCTGGCTGCAGCGGTTACACGCCGCTGAGTTCTCCCTGATCAGCATCGCGGACGGCGGGCTGCGTGGCGGGCACCCGAACCCGTCCAGCGAGTGGCGCCTCCACACTGAGACCTATACCCGGCGCCCGGATGTCAACGCGATCGTCCATCTGCATCCACAGATCAGCGTGCTGCTCACCGCGTTGGGCTACCACATCGGGTTGATCACCACCGACCACGCGTACTACCTGCGTGAGATCGTCGCCGTCCCGTTCGAGCAGCCCGGCACCGTCGAGCTCGCGGTGGCCGCTGCCGAGGCTGTGGCTGGCGGGGTCAACGCCGTGGTGCTCGGGTATCACGGTTGCTCGGTGCTGGCTGATTCAGTCGAGCTGGCACACAAGCGAGCGGTCAACCTGGAGGAGGCCGCCCGCGCGACGTATGCCGCGCTGCTGCTCACCGCAGGAAATCCCAGCCGAGTCCCGCAAGTGCCGGCGCGCTTCTTGAAGGCCGCCGCTCGCGGCGAGGCCTCGGTATGAGCACCATGACTCATCCGGCATGGTGAAGGGATGCTGCCTGCCGAGCCGTTGCGGTTGCGTCCGCCTCGTCATCTGGTGAGTCGCCGGGCGATCACCTGGTGGACCACCCAGGCCGCACTCGAGCTGGCGGCCGTCCTGATCCCCCTGGCGGTCGGTCTGGTCGCCTGGGCCGAGGCGCGGTCGTGGCTGGTCGGCGTCACGGTCGCGGTGGTGATCATCGGGCTCGGCTATGTCCTGGTGATGCCGCGGTGGCGATTCCGGGTGCATCGTTGGGAGACGACTGATAACGCTGTCTACACCTCTGCGGGCTGGATCAGCCAGGAATGGCGGGTCGCACCGATGTCACGGATCCAGACCGTGGATACCGAACGCGGGCCGCTGCAGCAATTGTTCGGGCTGTCTACCGTCACCGTCACCACCGCATCGGCGGCCGGAGCGCTGCGGTTGGCCGGGCTGGACCACGCGCTTGCGGATGAACTTGTCGAGCAACTCACGCAGATCACCCAGGCGACCCGCGGGGATGCCACATGACCCGCACTGCGGGAGACTGGCAGCGCTTGAACCCCCGGATGCTCGCCGTCACGCCGCTGCGCCAGCTCGTCGGATTCCTGCCGGTGATCGCCGTGGTGCTGATCATCGGAGTGCAGCAGGATCTTGGTGGGCGGATCTATGGGGTTTTGGTAGGCGTGCTGGTTGTCGTACTCGCCGGGGTGCTGCGCTGGGTGACCACGCGTTACCGGATCACCAGCGAGCGCGTGGAGCTGCGTTCGGGCCTGCTGTTCCGTAATGCTCGGTCGGTTCCGCGGGATCGGATCCGCAGCGTGGATGTCACTGCCGGGCCGGTGCACCGGCTGTTCGGGCTGTCGGTGGTCACTATCGGGACCGGAGAGCGCAGCGAGGGCGTCGAGTCCCGAGAGCTGACCCTGGACGCCATCTCCGCGGCTGAGGCCGACCGGTTGCGTCAGCGGCTGCTGGATTCCTCACACTCTGGAGACGCCAGTGATCCGGACCTGGCAGGTGTCGAGGCTGCGTCGACCGCTACCGAGTTGGCCGCGCTGAATTGGTCGTGGCTGCGCTTCGCGCCGCTCACAGCGTCCAGCCTGGTGGCGGTCGGCGCGGTCGCTGGAGCGTTCGGCCAGCTGGTGGGCGAGCTCGGCGTCGAACTTGCGGATGTTGGCGGCGTGCGTGAGCGACTGAGTGTTGCACCGCTGTGGCTAGGCGTCTCCGCGTTCGCCGTGCTAGTGCTGGTGATCGCGTTGCTGGGCTCGGTGCTGATCTTCGTTGAGGCCTGGTGGGGATTCCGGCTGCTCCGCGAGCCGGGCGGCACGCTGCGGATCCGCCGGGGACTGTTGACCGTCCGGTCGGTGTCGCTGGAGGAGCGTCGACTGCGCGGGGTTGAGGTGGTCGAGCCGCTGCTACTGCGAGCCGGCCGTGGGGCGCGGACCAGTGCGGTGGCCACCGGGCTGGGCAGCGGCCGGGCCATCCTGCTGCCGCCCGCGCCCCGGGACGAGGCACACCGGGTGTCGGGGGTCGTGCTCACCGAGGACCCCTCCCCTACCCGCACGGGCTTGCACAGGCACCCGCGCGTCGCGCTGCGGCGGCGGCTGGTCCGCGCAGTACTGCCGGTGCTGGTGGCATCCGCAGTGCTGTGGGTGACTGCGGTGCCGACCTGGGTGGCGTGGGCAACGCTGGGCTTGCTGCTGGTGACGGTACTGCTGGCGGTGGACGCCTATCGCAATCTCGGGCATGCGCTGACCACCCGATATCTCGTCACCCGCCACGGTGCCGGCATGCGGGGCACGGTGGCGCTGCAGCGCTCCGGGGTGATCGGCTGGACGGTGTCACAGTCATTTTTCCAACGCCGAGCTGGGTTGGTGACCGTGGCCGCGACCACCGCCGCCGGGGGCGGTGCCTATCGCGTGATCGATGTCCGGACCGCCGACGGGTTGGCCGTTGCCGAGCGGGCCGTGCCGGGATTGCTCACGCCGTTCCTGCTTCAGGACGTGACGATGCCGCCGGCGCACTAGGCTCACGCGTGTGAACGACCGTCTGGTGTGGATCGACTGCGAGATGACCGGCTTGGACGTCGTTAAGGACGCGCTGATTGAGATCGCCGCGTTGGTCACCGACGGCCAGCTACGGGTGCTCGGCGAGGGCATCGACGTGGTGATCCACGCCGACGATGCCGCGCTGGACTCGATGCCTGAGGTGGTGCGCGAGATGCACGCGAAGTCCGGCCTGACCGAGGCGGTGCGGCGGTCCACGGTGAGCCTCGCCGAGGCCGAGCAGCAGGTGCTGGCCTATGTGCGCAAGTGGGTGCCCGAGGTCCGCTCGGCGCCGCTGGCCGGTAACTCGGTGGCCACCGACCGGGCATTCCTGGCCCGCGACATGGTGGAGCTTGACGAGCACCTGCACTACCGGATGGTCGACGTGTCTTCAATCAAGGAGTTGTGCCGTCGCTGGTACCCGCGGGTCTACTACGCCCAGCCGGCCAAGGGCCTGGCACACCGGGCGCTCGCCGACATCACCGAGTCCATCCGCGAGCTGGCGTACTACCGCCGCACCGTGTTCGTGCCCGAACCGGGCCCCAGCTCCGAGGAGGCGCAGGCGGCAGCTCAGGCCATTGTCGATCAGATGCCCGAGCGGTAACCGCGACGCGGTGCCGGATATCATGGTGATGGCGCCGACGAGGTCAGCGCCATGGTGGGTGTAGCTCAGCTGGTAGAGCACCTGGTTGTGGTCCAGGATGTCGCGGGTTCGAATCCCGTCACTCACCCCATTCTCTGGGCACCTGCCACTAGAGTGCCCGCATGAGAGGCGTCAAGGTCGACCACGATCTCGTCGGGCCGAGCGACTCGCCGGTGCTCGTGCTGGCCGGGCCATTGGGTAGCACAATGCAGATCTGGCAGCCACAGGTCGAGGTGCTTGCCGAGCGATTCCGGGTGCTTCGCTATGACCATCGGGGGCATGGCAGATCTCCGGTGGGGGGCGGGACGTATGCGATTGCGGATCTGGCCATCGACGTGCTCGAGCTGCTGGACCGGTTGGAGATCGAGCGGGTGGCCTTCTGCGGGCTCTCATTGGGTGGGATGGTCGGCATCTGTCTCGCCGCGTACACCCCAGAGCGGCTGTCGTCACTGGTGTTGTGCAGCACCAGCGCGCATTACGACGATCCTGGGCCGTACCTCGAGCGGGCCGCATCAGTTCGTTGGGCGGGCACGTCCGTGATAGCACCGGAGGTGGTCGCCGGTTGGTTCACCCCGGAGTGGGCAGCTGCACACCCTGAGGCGGTGGAGCAGGCGACCCAGATGATCGCGGATACCTCGGACGACGGCTACGCCGCGTGTTGCGCGGCCATTGCCGCCTGGGACGGTCGCAAGCTGATCGGCCGGATCAACATGCCGACGCTGGTGCTCGCCGGTGCTCAGGATAAGCGGACACCGGTGATTCCGCATGCCAAAACTCTTGCCACCGGCATTTACCGGGCGAAGCTGGAGGTTCTCGATGGCGCGCATCTTGCGCCCATCGAGCGGGCGGACGAGGCCAACCGTCTGATTGCCAAGCACGCTGCTGGGTGATGGTGCTGTGCAGCTACCTGTTGTTGCCGCCCGAGACCCACTGTCCCCACGGGATTTGCCAGTCCCCGAAGCCGTCCCACGGCTTGAGGTTGGGGCCACCAGTGTTGACGTTGATGACAACGTCACCTTTCTTCACGTTGTCGAAGAACCACTTGGCGTTCTCCGGCGACAGGTTGATGCAGCCGTGGCTGACATTGCTGTTGCCCTGCTGGGCGACTGACCATGGCGCGGAGTGCACGAACTCGCCGCTGTTGGAGATCCGGGTGGCCCACTGCACCTTGGTCATGTATCCGCCGGCGTCAAGCGAGAGACCGAACGTGGTCGAGTCCATCACCTTGGTCGCGTTGCGCTCGGTGACCACGTGCACACCATTGGCGCTGGGGAAGTCGGGGCGGCCCATGGAGATCGGCATGGTGCGCACGACCCGGCCGTTCATTTCGACGATCATCTGGTGGGTTGCGCCGTCGGCCCGGGCTATGAAGGCGTCACCGATCGTGAACTCAGACTTCCGGTCCTGCTGGCCGTAAACCCCGTTGCCGAGGTCCTTGCCGTAGAAGCGGATGTCCACGGTGACCTTGGTCCCAGGCTGCCAGAACTGCTGGGGGCGCCAATGCACTTCCTTGTTCGAAAACCAGTAGAAGGCACCCTCGACCTGGGGGCTGGTGGTTACGGTAATGGAGTTCTGGGCTTCCTGCTTGTTTGCGATCGGTTCATCGAAGTACAGCGCCAACGGCTGTCCCACTCCGACCGTTTGCCCGTCAGTCGGGTTGATCGACGGGTAGGCGAGGGTGCGCGGCGCGATGGTTTTGAAGCTGGACGTGATGGTCACCGGCCGGTTGTCGTCACCTACGGCGTTGGCGTTGATCCTGTATTCCTTGCCGTAGCCCAGGGGCTCGGTGGTCTTCCAGCTTGATCCGTCGGACTGCAGCTGGCCGACGACCGGCGCCCCTTGTGGATTGGTCAAGGTCACCTGACCGAGCTTGCCCTTCGCGACGGTGACGGTGATGGTTGCCAATGGCGAGACGTCGGTCGCGTGATCCGGCGGATCGGTGGTGATGCTCGCGACCGGAGGGGGAAGGGGCGGTGGGGCGGCCGGGACCTCACCGGGCGTCGGCGCGCTGAGTCCCGCGCTGCAACCCACCAGCAATGTCCCGACCATGCCGACGACCAGCAACACCGTGATCATCAGAATATTCTTGCCCAGCTTTGACACCGTGCTCCGACCCCCGACCGCCGGACGCGACCTGCTCGCCCCCACGGGCACCATCCATTCTGTGACCTACTGCTGCAAGAGGATTTGAGTCTGCCGCACCCAACCGACAGGCTTGCTGGCGCACCCAGAGGGGGTACGTGCGTACTGACGCACGGCGGCCTTGTCCGGTTGCTTGTGGTCCTGACTCGGACCAGCCGGCCCTAGCGTGCTAGCGTCCTGCACGTCACGCACGGGTGGCGTCGACACCAGCGCCGCTAGCTCAACTGGCAGAGCAGCTGACTCTTAATCAGCGGGTTCGGGGTTCGAGTCCCTGGCGGCGCACAAACCCTGCCTGACCTGGCCATACAGATCAGGCAGTTTAGCGCACGCGCTAGCACAGCGCTCCTACAGCGTCTAATTTGCCAGCATGGCTGGCCCTCAAACAGGCAACGATGCCCTGCTGCGCTCGTTCGCCCGCAGCCTCAGAGCACGCAATCGGAGCCCCAAGACCATCTCCAGCTACCTGGAGGCGGCCAGATTGTTATCGGAACATACCCACAACCGTGATCTCCTCGTGGCCAACCGCAGCGACATCGAAGAGTTCCTGGCGCACTAGCTTGAGCGTCACCGGCCGACCACGGCGGCTGTCCGGTTCCGCAGCCTCCAGCAGTTGTATCGGTGGGCGGTGACCGAGGAACTGATCGAGACATCACCGATGGCCGGCCTCAGCCCGTTAACAACTCGCCCAGTCCGTCCTTCGCTGCAAGGGAGGGTACGCCGGGCTTCTCGCCGTCAAGGCCCTGCCGCTTCGCGGTGGCCTTCGGCCAGCCTTGACCGCTCCTGCTCCCGACGAGAATCAAACCTTGCGAAGAAGCGCAAGAAAAACGGTCAGGCAGTTCCTAAAAGAGCTGTTCTGACCCCAGGAGCACGTGGTGGCTGGAGCGTCTTCCGACCCTAGCGATCGGGCATTGCGAGCAAGGATGGCGGCGCACCTGCTCCATGCACGGCTGAGGGACCCAGCTGGACACACTGCTTCGGCACGCGCAGCTTTCTTGTCACGATTCGAACGTGAGGTTGATCCAGACGGGGTGCTGGAGCCTGCTGAGCGTGCCCGACGCGCCGAACATGCCAAGAAGGCCTACTTCCTCAGGCTCGCGCTTGCATCACGCAAGGCACGGGCAGACAAGAAGAAGCGGCGCGAGAAACCAAGTAACCAGCCTGATGCCACCGGTGGCCAAGGCGATGAGTAGCGCGTCCCGACGGCCTACCCCTATCGTGCTACTTCGCCAGCCCGGTTACGGAATGCGAAGTAATCTGCTACGTCGGTCTTTAAAGCCCACAGACCTCGCTTCTGCCCGAGTACGCCGGGTCGGTACCAACGTCTACGGCCAGAGAGAATCTCATCGAAAAATTGGAAGCCGTCCATCGTGCGGCTCTGAAATTCTGGAGCAGCTGACGCCACGGAATCAACGCGCTTCTCCGCTCGGAGAAGGTGAGCGATCGTCGCGAACACCTCTATCCGTGCTCGACGCGCAAAATCGCGATCGCTGGGCTCGTCCCACGGCGCGAGCAGCCGTCCTCAGTCGGCTACGTCCACCACGCGGAACCGTACTGCCGGCAGTCCGAACAACGCCTTCAGAGCCTTCTCGCTGTCCACGCCCTCACGGATCAACCAACACACCTTCACACCCTTGGCTCTCGTGTTGCGGTGCGCTGACGGAACTGCGTCGACTTCAGCTGCACTTCCAGGCAGTACGAGACCTCATGCACGAAGAGATCCGCATGCGTAGGGGCGTGTTCCGGCGTCGCTGTGTAACCCAACTGCTCCGCGATACGTCTCAGCCGAAGCTTCATCCACTGATGCTGAGCACTCTCAGGACCACCACCGCCGCGTGCCGGCCAGTGGCCACATGATCTATTGACTGACTTGAACTTGAAGATCCGCGGGTTGTACTTGTTCTTGAGGTTCTCGTACGAGATCAACTCGACCTGACAACCAGGCTCCGGGCAGACCAGTGGCGGCCGGGGTTCGTGTCGTACGAGTGCCCAGTCATCAGGATCATCCACCCACAGCGGCGTCGATCGCGGTTGGTGGCGCAGCTGAGCGTGCCGCTTGGTTCCCTGATGTTCGCACGACTGCACACCGTCCGTTATCTCACATTTCGTGGGAACATGCGGCCCCCGTTGTGAGGCGATCTTGAGAGGGACGATTGCACCGCGTTTTATATCTTCACAATAAGCGTTATAGCTGCCACTACAGCAGATAGCGATCCCGCCAAAGCGGAAATAGCGGCTGCTTGCCCGGCAACTCCGCGGAATAATCCACGCACAAGCTGCGCCCATGACTGACGTTCGACTAATAGCCTCGCATTTTGCCACCGATGCTGCGCGACCTGTCTACATCCACCAAACACCCCTCGTCCACGGTTTCGACAAAACGTCCCATCTCTGTTCCGGCGCAACACGGGACTGGCGCCTGAAGCAACATGTATACCGTCACCAGCATGGACAAACCAACCAGCGGTATCGGGCCAAAATGAGCGACGAACCACCCGTATATGAGCACCAGGAGGGCTCCGTAACCCCAATACTTCCAAATAAACTTCCTGGTAGATTTTTCATGGACCACCGCCATCGCTACCGCCAGCACCCCAACGCACTCTATGCGGCAAGCCACGTTTTGCCTACTCAATTACGTTCGCAACAACCCTGAGAGGCTCTCAATCCGTACAAATCGGGATAATCGCCCAGTAGGCCTGCGGCGTGGCACTATGCGCCGGCTCCGGTCGTGCAGCCCACTCAACAGTTGTGAGTAGGCGTGCACGAGTCACAAGATCGCAACCGAAGAATCCCTCAGATACTCACGTGATGAGGAGTTATTGAGAGAAGCAACCCCGGAGGCTTTTGTTGGCACCAGGGTTGCTAGACGGGCGAGTACGATAATTACTCGAATTCTCCATCACGTATGCCCTGCGTAAACGCTTCCCACTCACCGGGCGTGAAGATGAGGACAGACCCTGACCGGTTCTTCGAGTCTCGGATGGCAACCAGGCCATCAGCCAAGCGGCATGTCTCAACGCAGTTGGCAGAATTGCCGCTGCGGCTACTCTTGCGCCAGGACGCGCGGGCAAGCTCGTACGCCCCGACCTGGCGGTGTGTACTCATGTTCTCAACTCCTCCATCAGCCTGACGACCATCTCCGTTGACTCGTCGGGCTGCAATGCTTGCTGCTGTAGTTGCTGGTAGGCCAGCCGGTACAGACCAACCTCACGGATGGACTCTAAGTACAGGCTACTGCTCAGGTTGTCGATATATACGACGCGTGGATCTTCGGGGTCGGGAAACTCCAGAACGGTGAAGGCACCATGGAGAGCCGGGTGCGCACCACTCGTAAAGGACAGCACACGGATCGTGACGTTCGGTAAGTCTTGCGCTTGCACGAGGTTCTCTAGCTGCGCAGCCATGATGCTCGGGCCGCCAACGAGCTGACGCAAGGCACCCTCACCAATCACAACATCCAACTCGATTGGCTCGCCGTCGCGGGTGAGCCGAGACTGCCGGGCACGACGCAGCTCTACTGACCGCTCAATCTCGTCAGGCGTCGTGCGAAGCGGGTGAGCGCCGAGTACAGCAGCGGCGTACTCCTCAGTCTGGAGAAGGCCGGGGATAACGAGCGGTTCGTATGAACTGATCTTGCTCGCTTCAGCTTCGAGACCAAGGTAGGACTCAAACCACTCAGGAAGCACCTCGCTGTAGCTGTGCCACCACCCGCGCTGCTTCGCCTCTCGCGCCAACCGAAGGAGTGATTCGGCTTCATGATCCGGTACTTCATACTGCGTAAGCAGCTCCTGAACATCAGCCGCCGTCACCGGGCTCTTCGCAGTCTCAATGCGGCTGATCTTGCTGTGTGACCAACCCAAGCGCTCGGCTACCTCAGTCGTACTCAGACCCGCATCTTCGCGAAGCCGGCGTAACGCAGCCCCCAGCCGGCGACGCCGGATCGTGGGTACATACGTGGCCACGGTGCGTGACCATGCCAGGGAGACGGTCTGAGGTCAAAGCGGTGACCCAAACGTGTATAGACGGCGCAAGCACCTTGATCATGCACTGTTCATGCACAACACTCGGGTCCGCGTTGTCACATGGCGTGGCAACGTCAGCCGCCTGGCTCGTTGCCCCACCGAATCGGGCCAGGCGGCATCTTGGATGCAGAGAAAGAGTCGTCTCATGATCGCCGTCCCCGCTCCGCAATCTGAGCCGCTGTCAGGAGATCCTAAGTGGGGACTATCGGTCCTCGACTGGCATGCCCACGCCGTCGACGAACACGTTAACCATCCGATCGGCGTCTACGTCGCGCACTGTGGCCACCTACTAATGATGGTCACCGTGTTACACGCTGATCCGCCCGCACGCACCTGCACAGCATGCGTCCGCGTGAGCAGGCAATGACTACGACTACCAAACACCGAACTCGCTTGCTCAGGGCTCACTGTCCGACTAACGGCAATGACCGCTGTCCACGCTGCCGTACGTGGTGGGGTAAGAGGCGTCCCTGGCCATGCCAGGTCTGGCGTGACGAGGTGCGTCGAGTTACACCCAAATGGTTTCCTGATCAAACCGCCCCCAAGCAAGACCTACGGCTATCACTATCCGGATATCGAACCCCGATTTCCGGAGGCGTGCGGTGAGCCACGAGAGCTATCGGCGTGTGGTGGACGCAAAGCGTCCGTCTGAGTTTGGCGGGGGACTCTGCAATTTACTTATACGGCGAGTAAACAATCACGTCGAACTCCTATTTCATGCTGACCCTCGAACCGGCGCAATACTGACCCAAGAACTTGCGGTTGAACTAGCACAAGCCCTTACAGGGGCTGCTCGAGCCTAATATGCACCGTATTTCCGCAACTAGTCGCATCACTGCTGGAAATGACCAGCCTCTTTTGCAAGAAGTTCGAGGCCATAGCGGGCAACCATCTCCGCGTCATCCAGTCTGATGATGCGCATACCGTCTCGCTCAAGACGCTCGTTGATCTTGTCGAGGTTGTTGCGAACGATCTCCTTTTCAGCATCCGTCGTCTTGCCGCGGTGCGGCTTGCCAGCGTGCTCTAATGATGCGTAGTCCAGCTTCTCCGCTGTGGAAGCTGCGGCTGGCCTCGCTTGCTTCCGCGGGGGATACGCAGGCTCAGCCCTACGAATGATGTCCGTCATATCCATTCCACTAGCAAGCTTGTTGAAAGCCTCGATCTCCATGGTCACTGGTTCAGGTTCTGATCCATCGCCCATAAAGATCTTGAGACTGACAACATCGAGGGTGTGATTCCGGATGGGCTCAACCTCGTCCCTGGATGCCTCGATCTCGACTGGCCCGTTCTGAAGAGCTGGGTGTTGCTCAACAACAATGCGTACTAC
>JALZCO010000337.1 GCA_030863015.1 Actinomycetota bacterium | reverse complement strand
CCGCACCTGCGCGACGCTGCTGGTCGATCTGGACGTGCATCCCCGAGAGGTCATGCAGATCCTGCGCCACGCCCAAATTGCAGTGACCATGGAGATCTACGCCCAAGCATCCTCGAAGGCCACCCGCTCCGCCTTGAAGCGATTAGGAGACAGCCTCAGTGGATGACTCGCTGCTGTACTTTGCTGCTGTACGGGGGTCAAGTACCCCTTACGAAAACCTCTGGAGAGGGGCTTTGACCTGGTGTGGAGCTGAGGGGAATCGAACCCCTGACCTTCTCGATGCGAACGAGACGCGCTACCAACTGCGCTACAGCCCCTCGCGATGCGCGCCGAGCTTAGCAGCCGGTGGTCGGTTACTCGCCGACCGCACGGCGGTAGCGCGGCTCAAAAGAGGGCTTCAGCTCATCGAACATCGGATCTTCGTCGTCGAGGTCGAGCGCGACGGCTGTGGGGTGGGCGGCGGGCAACGTGGCAGACCGCGCTGGCGGCTCCTCGATCGGCTGTTCTTTGTGGTGGGGTACATCATCGCGTGCCTCTTCGGGGACATCTCGAGCGGACACGCCAGCTCGAGAACCAGCCAACCGGGCGGCGCGACGCTGCCGCACCTCATCCTCGATCTGCACCTGCAGGCGTAGGTAACCGAGATAACCGATCACCGCCACATCCAACGCAGCGTGCGCCCACCACAGCAGGCTCGACGCGGTCAGTGCCAGCACCACAGTTGCGATCGCGGCAACTACCAGACCAGCCACTACTCGCTGCCGGAACACGTATTTCGCTCGGGCCACCTGTGCGGCCACCTCCGGGTCGTAACCACCGCGGCCCGGCCTGTACCGGCGCTCGTTCAAGGCGGGCTCCCGCTCCGTGATCCGTTCGCCGATCATGAGTACCTCCCGATTGTGCATCAGCGCCGCATGGGGAAGGTCCGGTCGACGCAACACCCGCGAAGCCAGTGCAGCCTCCGCTGTGCGCACTACCTCCTGCCGTCGCTTCGCGACCATCGGGACAAGGACGATAAGCCATGCCGCCGCCAGCGCCGCAAAGATCAGCGAGCTGGGCACCCCTAGCCCCCTACCCCGGTCGGTCACCACAAGCCGCTTGCACTACCGCGTGTCACGGTAGCCACAGCACTGTTCCGGATCTCGGAGGCGCGCCGGTGATGATCGCGTACACCAGAGCCGGACACACCGAGCATCGGGTGCGGACACGCCGGGGATCGGGGGTCCGCCTGTTACGGGTGGCGGGCGTGTCCTGCGCGGATTAGGCGCGACACCAGCCCGGCACCGACCTCGTCCTCAATCAACGCCAGTAATTGGTGGTCCCGCCAGGCGCCGTCCACTTCGAGATAACGCCGCAGTAGCCCCTCGTCACGGAACCCGAGCTTGGCCAGCACCCGAAGGCTCGCCACGTTCTCCGGACGCACGGTGGCCTCCACCCGGTGCAGCCCGACGGGTCCAAATGCGTGGTCCACCGCCAACGCCACTGCCGCGGTCGCGATGCCCCCTCCGGCGGCAGTCGACTCCACCCAGTAACCGACCCATGCTGAGCGCAGCGAACCCCGCACCACGTTGCCCAAGGTGAGCTGTCCGGCGAGCTGACCGTCCAGTGTGATGGCAAACGGCAAGGCCTGCCCGCGCCGGGCCGTCGCACGTTGCCCGCTGCACAGTACCGGCCAGGCCATGGTGGTGGACCGCTCCGCCCAGGCGCCCTCCGCCTCAGGCTCCCACGGGCGTAAGTACGCCTCGTCACGCAGCCGCAACCGGCTCCATGCCGCGCCATCGCGCAACCGCACCGGGCGCAGTGCGACGTGCCCCGCGGCGACGTGTACTGGCCCCAGCCGAGCCGGCCAACCGGGATGGCGGCCCACAGGCCGGTCATTGAATGCGAACACGGTGGTCACGCTCGCTGAGCCAGGAAGCTCACCGCCACCTCCTCGCCGATCGGCACCTCGGTGGTGTCGGCGTCGACGAGGATGAGGCAGTTCGCCTCAGCTAGCGACGTCAGCAGATGGGCACCGGAGATACCCAGAGGCTGCACCAGGTACTCCCCGGTATCGGGATCGCGAAGCAGCTGGCCGCGGAGGAACCCGCAGCGACCAGCAGTGGATGTCACCGGCGACAGCAGCCGGGCGGCGATGGTACGGCGGTGCGGATTGCGCTTGCCCAACGCCAGCCGGATCAGCGGTCGCACCAACACCTCGAAGACCACCAGCGCACTGATCGGGTTGCTCGACAACAAGAAGGTGGGTACCGAGTCAGGGCCGAGCCGACCGAAGCCCTGCACCGAACCAGGGTGCATGGCCACCCGCCCCACGTCCAGTGGGCCGAGTTCGGCCAGCGCAGTGCAGAACTCGTCACCCATGGATCCACCGGCCGCCCCGGCTACCACCACGAGCTCCGAGACCAGCAGCCTGCCCTCCACCGCGTCGCGCAGCCGGGACGGATCACTGGGGGCGATGCCGACCCGGTGCACGTCGGCGCCGGCGTCGCGGGCCGCCGCGGCCAGCGCGTAGGAGTTGACGTCATAAAGCTGTCCAGTGCCCGGTGTGCGATCGACGTCGACCAGCTCATCGCCGACTGAGAGCACCGACAGCCTCGGCCGTGGGTGCACCCGCACCTTGGCCCGTCCCACCGCGGCGAGCAGTCCCACCTGCGCCGAACCGATCACCGCACCCGGACGTACCACCACGTCACCGGTTTGCACGTCGTCCCCGGTACGGCGCACATAGGCCCGGGAAGGAACCGTCCGCGTCACGGTGACCCGCGCCGCGTGCTCAGCGCCGTGCTCGGCGTGTCCGAGCGGAACGACCGCATCAGCCAGAGCGGGTAGCGCTGCACCGGTGGCCACCCGGACCGCCTGGCCGGGCTGCAGGCGCATCGGCTGCAGCGATCCCGCAGCAATCTCACCGACCACTGGCAAGGTGACCGGAACCTCCGTGACGTCGACGCTGCGCACCGCGTACCCGTCGACTGCCGCCTGGTCGAAGCCTGGCAACGCGCGCTGCGCCACGATCTCCTCAGCACACAGCATCCCCTGTGCTTCGGAGATCGCTACCCGCACCGGTGCCGGACGAACCGCTGCGTCCAGCACCCGCCCGAGTTGCTCGTCCAGCGACCTCACGCGTTCTCCTGCTCCAACCTATCGCGCAACCAGCTCCGCAGGTCCGGACCGATATCGGGATCCTCCAGCGCGAAGCCCACCGAAGCCTTGAGCAATCCTGCCGGGGTGCCCAGGTCGTGACGCTCGCCGCGGTGCACCACAACGTGCACCGGATGACCCTCATCAATCAGCAAGGCGACGGCGTCGGTGAGCTGTCGCTCGCCACCAGCGCCGGGTGCGATCCGGTGCAGCGCGTCGAACACCGCCCGGTCCAACAAGTAGCGACCGGCCGCAGCCAACGTGGACGGCGCCTGGTCGGCCGTTGGTTTCTCCACCATGCCACGCAGCCGCTTGACGTTAGTGTCATCAAGGTCATGTACGTCATCGACGTCGAATACCCCGTACGCGGAGATCTGCTCGAGGGGGACGTGGAAGGCGCAGAGCACGCTGCCGCCGTAGCGCTCGCGAACCGCGGCCATCTTGGCCAGAACACCGGTGGGCAGCACGAAATCGTCGGGCAGCAAGACAGCCACGGCGTCATCGGACTCAGTCAGCAACGGCTCGGCGCAGCCCACCGCATGCCCAAGGCCCAGCGGCTTGTGTTGCAATGCGACCTCGGCCCGGATCAACGCGGGTGCCCGGCGCACCTTGACCAGGAACGCTTGCTTGTCACGTCCGCGCAGCTCGGCCTCCAGGTCCGGGCTGGCGTCGAAGTACGCGGCCACCGACTCCTTGCCCGGCGAAATGACGAGCACGAGCCGGTCGGCGCCGGCTTGCGCCGCCTCCTCCGCGATGTACTCGATTGCCGGGGTGTCCACCACCGGCAGCAGCTCCTTGGGCACGGTCTTGGTCGCCGGTAAGAATCGGGTACCGAGCCCTGCAGCCGGCACCACGGCGGTGCGAAACGCACGGTGCCCGGGTGTAGCACGAATCGGGGAGCTCATAACGCACGACCCTATCGACCCGTAGCGCAGCACGCGTTGGCGTCCACCCTGGCTCGACATGGAGACTTATCGTGGCTATCGGTCGTCGATAACCACGATAAGTCTCCATGTCGGGTGGTTACGTGGACGAGATCGCCAAGCGGGAGCTGCGGCGGCGGCTGATCGCGGCGCGGCAGGCAGTGCCGGCGGTGGTGCGGGAGGCGGAGGCGGCTGCCCTCGCTGCAGCCCGATTACCACTGGGTGTAACCGGTACGGTGTGCGCGTACTGGCCAGTCGGCGCCGAACCGGGTTCGCCAGCCCTACTTGACGGCCTGGTGCGCCGCGGCTGCCGGGTGCTACTACCCGTAGTCAGTAGCACCAGGGCTGGTGTCGCTGCCGGGTCTGCCCGAAGCGATCCCGCCCCGCTGGACTGGGCTGAGTACACCGGCGTGGGATCGCTTCGGGTTGGACCGTTCGGGCTGTACGAGCCCATCAGGCCACGGCTGGGTTGCGCGGCGATCGCCACTGCGGTGCTCGTGCTGGTGCCTGCGCTTGTCGTTGACCACCACGGAGTTCGGTTGGGCCGCGGCGGTGGGTATTACGATCGGACGCTTCCGCTAGCGGCTCCGGGCACCCCTCTGGTAGCCGTTGTTCGTGACGACGAGGTGGTCACCTCGCTACCGGTGCAACCGCATGATGTTCCGGTCAGCGCAGCCCTGACCCCACGGCAAGGTTTGCTCCCGCTTAAGCGGCCCTGACCTAGGCGTTTGCGTAGAACTACCGCGCTGGCGCATCATCGTATTGGCACTCTCGTGTGCAGAGTGCCAGTACGTGGAGGCGAGACGTGCCGACCTACTCCTACGCGTGTACCGCGTGTGAGCACCATTTCGACACCGTGCAAAAGTTCACCGATCCGTCGTTGACCGACTGCCCCGAGTGCTCCGGTCGACTGCGCAAGCTGTTCTCCTCGGTGGGCATCGTCTTCAAGGGTAGCGGCTTCTATCGCACTGACAGCCGCTCCAGCAACGGGACCGAGTCGGACTCAAAAGACAAATCCGAGTCGTCGTCGAAAGAGAAGTCCGAGTCCGGTTCGAACGGCAAACCCAAGCC
>JALZCO010000291.1 GCA_030863015.1 Actinomycetota bacterium | reverse complement strand
GTATTGATCCGGGGCCGGGTTTGGCTGCGCAGGCACGGGGCCCAACGGCGCCTCGCGTTGTTCCGACGACCTCGCGTTTGGCGATCCAGGCGGCGGAACTTGTCCGGACGGATCCCCGCCCAGCTCTCGCTCGAGTTCATGATGGCGAGCGGTGAGATCGGTGCGACCCTCGGCCTCGGCGATCGCCGGGAGCTGCTGTTGGATGCGGTCCAGCGATGCCTTGGCTTGCTCGGGTTTGCCTTGCTGCAACGCCGTCTTGGCCTCTTGGAGTTCGGCCTGAACGAAAGCCGCGGCCTCGACCGAGCGGGCGTAGTCGGAATAGAGCACCTGAGTCACGCCCCACAAGTTGTCGCCAGGATGGGCGGACTTGGCGAGCAGACCCACAGCGGAGAAGGCAATCACCAACACCGCAGCGGCCGCCGCGACCGGCGCAAACACGAGACTTCGTCGCCGGGCCGGCCGGCGGGCGGCACCAATCGCCGCCAAGGCGGTATCGGTGTCCACCAGCTCCCTGACCGAATCGGCGTGCACCTCGCGGCGCCACGCCGTCAGGACACGCATCAGCTCGCCGTCGACACCGCCCAGCGTGTGATCAATACCCTCCGGCGCGCGGCCGGCACTGCCGAGCAGATCCAGCAACGCGTCATCGGCCTGAACGGCGACTAGATCAACAGGCATCTCAGAGGGATCTCCATCGGGATGGCTAACACGTGGGTCGCCGTTATGACCGGACATCTCAGACCACCCCCTCGGACGTCAGTACATTGCGTAACCGGCCCAGCGCCCGGTGCTGGGCTACCCGGACCGCGCCAGGCGTGGAGCCCACCGCTTCGGCGGTCTCCTCCGCTGACAGACCTACCACAACCCGCAGCACAAGGATTTCGCGCTGCTTGTCCGGCAGGAGCTCCAGCAGTTTGTCCATCCGTCCGGCCAACTCCCCCTGCATCGCGCGCTGCTCCGGACCGTCACCCAATGCCGGGGAATCGGGAACCTCCGGGACCGGCTCGGCACGATTGCGGGCCGCCGACCGGTGGGCGTCAGCCACCTTGTGCGCCGCGATGCCGTACACGAAGGCGAGAAACGGCCGACCTTGATCGCGGTAACTGGGCAGAGCCGCAAACACCGCGAGACACACCTCCTGGGCTACATCATCCGCCGAGGCGAACGTTTTTTCCTGGCTACCGACGCGCGCGCGGCAGTACCGCAACACGAGAGGACGGATCCAGCGGAGCACGCCCTCGACGGCATCTCGGTCACCGTCGACAGCAGCACCAACCAGGACGTCGAGGCCGTCCCCCACAGTGGTCATCGCAGAACGCAGCCCTGCCGTTACGATGCGGACCAGCCGGACTGGGCGCCAGCTGGCGGTGGACATTCCGCTGCCCAGGATCTGATCATCAGCCCAAGGCCACGGCACCTCAGGGGCAACCGTAGTGGTCGACAGATCAAATGCCGAACGCGGTGTCTGTGTGCATACACGCGTTCACAGCGGTGGGTTTGATGGGCGAATCCCCCAGCGCTTTGGTGCAGGGCGGCTCAGGCGACCAAGCCCCGCCGGAAACCGTGTGCGACGGCCTGAGCCCGATCCCGCACGCCGAGCTTGCGGAACAGTCTCCGGGCGTGAGTCTTCACAGTGTCCTCGGAGAGGTAGAGCTCGCGCCCGATCTGGCCGTTGCTCTTGCCCTGGCTCATCCCGCGCAACACTTGCAGCTCGCGCTCAGTGAGCTGAACCCCAGGATCGGACGGGGGTCGCGGCGCCGGTACTGAAGTACTCGCCAGCGTGTGCGCCAGCGCGGCCACGAGCTCCGGGCGCGAGGCGTCCCAACGCAGATAACCTCGGGCGCCGCCGGCGATCGCGGCGGCGATGCTGCCCGCATCGTCCGGCGCACCGAACACGATGACGTTGGCCTGAGGGTGCGCCGACACCAGCCGGCGAGTGGCCTCCACTCCGGTTGGCACCGCACGCTGGGTCCCCACCAGGACAACATCCACCGGCTGCCGAGAGTAGCGAGCTAGCAGCTCGTCGCCGTGTGCCACGCAGTCGATCCGAGCGACACCGGGGACCGCGGACATCACGCGAGTAAGTCCCTCACGGACGCTTCGCCGGTCGTCGCAGATGAGAACTGCGGTCACGGGAGGGCTCCTTTCCTGCAGCCAAGTGATGTGCCCACCTCCCTATCGGTCGCGCGGAGCCAGAACTTGACACGATCTGATGGAAATTCCGCCAAAGCCGGTTCCGCACTACTCCAAACGGCTGCTCTCCGCCTGGAGCAACGCTCACTCTACCGAGTGTGAGCGGTTCAGGGCAGTCCTGCGAATACGGATCATCCAGGCATACTGGCTACCTAATGTGGCAGCGACGGCCCTCGTCCCCCACTGAGAGGGGCGAGGG
>JALZCO010000259.1 GCA_030863015.1 Actinomycetota bacterium | reverse complement strand
GTACGCATGCGCGCGTTCCCCCAACGTCCGGGCCAGCACCGCGGTGCGCTCGGCCGCCTGCTGATCGACGTCGGTGGCGACCACTTCGGCGCCGCACTCGGCGAACTCGAGCGCGCAGGCGCGCCCGATGCCGCTGCCCGCGCCGGTGATTACCACGAGGTGGTCCGCAAAGGGCCCGCGTCGCTGACCGGTGACCCGTGCGCGGCGCAGTGTCCGCATCTCGGGCCCACCCTCGGCGTGCTCGATCAGCTCGCTCGCGCAGCGGCCCACCACGTCCGGCTTAGTACGTGGTAGCCAGTGCCCACCAGGCAGTATGCGCACCGCCAGGTTGCGGACCCACCGATGCACGTCGGTCTGGAGTGACACGGTGAGGAACGGATCCTGCCGGGGTACCAGGACCTGCACGGGGATGTCGGTGGTCCGAGCGCCAGGTCGGGCTAGCCGGGGCAACATGTTCGCCCGGTACAGCTGTAACCCATGTACTGCGTTGGACACAGCGGGGGTACGGGTGGGCTCCAGGACGGCGAGCGCGCGCTGCCCCAGTCCGGTACGCCACGCCAACTCCGGTAACAGCGGTAGCTGGAAGAACCCGATGTACCAGCTCGCCATCAGCTGGGTGAGAAGTTCACGCAGCGCCCGCGGCGTCGGGCGGCGTAGCCGCGCCCGGAGCCAGTGCTCCGCGTGATCCAGGCACGGCCCGGAGATCGACGTGTAGGAGGAGACCCGGCCGCGCAACCACTCGCCGGTCACTGCATGCCAGGTCGCAACCGCCCCCCAGTCGTGGGCCAGCAAATGCACCGGGCGATCCGGGCTCACCGCGTTGACCACCGCAGCCAGATCCTCGGCGAGCTGGTCGAGCCGGTATGCCGACCGGCTGCGTGGCTTCCCGGACTCGCCGGCGCCTCGGACGTCGTAGCTCACCACGCGGTAGCGCGGCGTCAACTCGGCTGCCACGCCGTCCCACAAGGTGTGGTCATCGGGGTAGCCGTGCACGCAGATCACAGTGGGGGCGTCGACCGGCCCGGACTCATACACCCGCAGCGTCACGCCGTCGGTGGTGATCACTCCACTGGTCATCACGCGGCCGAGGCACGTTGCCAGCGATGCACGTGCGGGAGATCGTCATCAAGCCAGTAGGCGCTACCGCTGCTGGTCACGACCAGGATCTCCTCGAACTTCACCCCGACGTCGCGGAAACCGATGTGCGGCTCGACCGCCCACAAACCCGGCGTCGCCGGATGGTTGGAGATCTGGTCATCAGCCCACAGCGGCGAGCGGTGGTGCATCCGCTCCACGATCAGGTCACCGACCAGGGTTTGCAGAGAGCGGATGCCGAAGCCGGCCGCGATGAACTTTGGCAGCCGCGAGCGCACCTTGCCGATCTGGTGCCCGATGACCCGGCCAGGGTAGAGGCGGTGCCGGTTGTCGTAGCCCTGCCGGGTGATGAGCGCATCGACGTCGCGGTAGATCTGCCGCAGCGGCACGCCCTCATTCACCCTGTCCACGATCAGCGTCCGGTACTCGGACAGATCGTCCATCAGCTGCTTGTATATCCGGTTGGTGCCCAGGCAGCCGGCGTAGCCGATGTCGGCCATGTACCCGTCGCGCACCGGCGCACAATCCAGGATGAAAGGCATGCCCTCTGCCAGCCGCCGGTGGGTGGGGAAGAACTGGAAAGGAGTCCGGAAACCGCGGAATGCGGTGCGGTCACCGAACCAGGCGAACGGCGTGTGAAACCAGTCCTGCACCCCGCGCTGGACCAGATACTGCCGGATCCTGTTGGTGGCCTGCTTCTCAGTGATGCCCGGCTCCAGCGCTCGCCCGACCGCCTGCGCCGCGGCGTAGGCCAACTGCTGCATCTCGCGGAACCTCGCCAGCTCGGCGGGATCAGTCACGCCCGTGGCCGCCAACTGCCGCCTCCCACACGTTAGTTCCTACCTCTCCGTAGGAACTTCCTACGTCATGGTAGATTTGTCAAGTGCCGGATCGGAAGGTGGTGCCGCTGACCGGCCCGGGCCGGACGGTTCGTGCTCGGGCGGCTCATCTGGGCCCCGAGCGTCGACGACCGCTGATTCTCGACGCCGCGCTGGAGGTCTACGTCGAGCGCGGCTACCGGGGCACGTCGATGCAAGCGGTGGCCGATGCGGCCGGTGTGACCAAGCCGGTGGTCTACGAGTGCTACCCGAACAAGGACCAGTTGCTGCTCGCGTTGCTGGACCGCGAGGAGCGTCGCCTGCTGGACGCCCTCACCGACGCGTTGCCGACCAATCTGCTCTCCGACAACCTGGAGGCCGTGCTGGCGGCGGGGCTCACGGCCTTCCTGGCAGGGGCGGGACAGGCGCCGAACTCATGGCGCGTGGTCTTCGACTCCCGTTGGGGTTCTGGGTCCGTGGTAGCAGCGCGGGTTCGACGCGCCCGGGACATGGTGGGGGGTCAGTTACGTGAGCTGGTGCGCGAGTACATGATGGCGGCCGAGGTTGAGGACATCGACCGCAAGGCGCCTGTCGTCGCTGAGCTGATCGCCACGGTCGCCGAGTCCTGCGCCCGCATGCTCGTGCTGGAGCACTACCCATGGACCGCAGCAGAGCTTGCCACCTACGTAGCCCGCCTCCTCGCCCGCGGCATCACTCCGTCCTGATAAAGCGCTGCACTGCGACATGGATGCTTGTGCGCGAGTCACTCAGCGGCCAAGCACGAGGACGTGAGCGAGACGGTTGTGCAGGCCTTGCCGCCTAGATGCACGCAATACTCCCGCGGTGATGAACCCCGTCGTAGGCCACTCCGGCCAGCATGGTAGCCAGCAGCGGCCACCAGCCCGAAAACGGTGCCATCCCTCGAGCGCTATAGAGGTCCACCAGCGACTGGTTGAATTCGTCGTCATTCGATCCATGCCGACTCCTCAGCTCATCGATATCAGGCTGAAGTTCCCGCAACTGCTCCAAAGCCCGTCGCACCGAGGGCCATCCGGACACAGTGATCAAGAGCACCTGAGGTGGCTGACGGACCGCCCAGCGGATCGTTGCGGCGCGCCAGCCGGGTCGCAGGTGGGGGACCTCGTCGACCATCCGCAGGCCCTGGACAGCCTGACCGGCTGTCCTGCCAGTCAAGGCCATTCCCGCAATGTAATCGCCCACGAAGCTACGGATCACCGAAACCTAGTTTTCATCAGACGTTGAGTTTCGTCGGTAGGGGAGCTAGCGTCGGGGTGTGACCACAGCCCAGCGACCTGACGTGGTTAACCAGGAACTCGTCCTCGATCTCGGCCGCCTCGCGGCGCCGCTGATACCTGTCGTGGGCGGCAAGGCGGCGAATCTTGGCGAGCTCACCCGCGCGGGGTTTCCGGTGCCGCCAGGGTTCTGCATCACCACGGCGGCCTACCAGCAGGTGGCTGCGGACGCCTTTGGCTTGGATGGTCAGGATATAGGCGTAATGACCGAGCAAGTCCGCACCGCGATCCTCGCGGCACCCGTACCCACCGCCATCGCTGATGCGGTCGAGCGCGCCTACCGCGCCCTCGGCGACAACGTGCCGGTCGCGGTGCGTTCCTCGGCTACCGCCGAGGACCTACCCTGGGCGAGTTTTGCCGGCCAGCAAGACACCTACCTCAATGTGGTCGGCGTGGACGCTGTGCTCAACTCGGTCCGCCGGTGCTGGGCATCGTTGTGGACAGATCGAGCGGTCAGCTACCGAACGACCAACGGCATCGACCACGCCACCGTCCGGCTCGCGGTGGTCGTCCAGCAAATGGTGGAGCCGCAGGTCGCCGGGGTGCTCTTCACCGCCGACCCGGTGACCGGCCATCGTGGGCACGCGGTCATCGATGCCAGCCCTGGCTTGGGCGAAGCAGTGGTGTCCGGCGCGGTCAACCCTGACCACTTCGTCGTCGACACTGCCGGCACGGTGCTGCAACGCACGCTGGGCGACAAACGGGTGGTCATCCGCGCAGTACCTGCTGGTGGCACCGAGAAGGTCACGAGGCCAGCCGACGCCGAGCAGCCTTGCCTGCAGGACGCGCAGATCCGTCATCTCGTTGCACTGGGCCGGCGCGTCCAGGCGCACTACGGAGCCCCCCAAGACATCGAATGGGCCCTTGATGGCGCCGGAGCGCTGTGGCTGACCCAGGCTCGGCCGATCACCACGCTGTATCCGCTGCCGGTCCCACCAGACGGGCAGTTGCACGTCTACTTCTGTCTGAGCCTCGCGCAGGGCCTCACCCGGCCGGTGACCCCGATGGGCATCGCGGCGTTCCGGCTGCTTGCGTCCTGCGCATCGGAGGTGGTGTTCGGTTCAGCAG
>JALZCO010000250.1 GCA_030863015.1 Actinomycetota bacterium | reverse complement strand
CCAGCGCACCGCCTGCGCGTCGGTCAGGGCAGCTACCTGGTCGATCATCACCCGCAGCCGCGCGCTGTCGCTGCGAGCCTCATGCCATGCCGGGCGCAGTGCAGGATCGAGCCGCGCCGGCGCCTGGCACACCAGGGCTGCGCACAGCTGCATGACCAGCTCCCGCTGCTGAGCCTGAACCGCCAGCCGGCACGGATCGTGCATCACGAACCGCAGGGCCACCGCCTTGAGCACGGCCACCTCGGCCGCCACCCGATCCGGTATCCCCAGATGGGCGCGGTAACGCCCCAACGGGCCCTTCCCGTACCGGGCCCGGGTCGCCGACACGACTGCCGAGGCGAAGCGACCCACCAGCTCGCTGGTCAGCTCCTTCAACGCCACCTGAGCGGCCAGCGAACCATCGTAGTGCCGCAGCGCGTCAACCACCGGGAGCCTGAGCAATCCCTGCGCGGCCGCCTCCAACTGTGCGCTGGGAAGCACGCTGAAATGCTCGGCGGCTAGCTCGGTGAGCAACGCCCGTTCCACGGGGTCGGCCAAGGTGCCCAGCGATATGCGGCCGGACAAGATCCCGTCTTCGACGTCGTGCACCGAGTATGCGACGTCGTCGGCCCAGTCCATCACCTGAGTTTCAAGGCACCGCACACCTTCGGGCGCACCGTCCCGCAACCAGTCGAACACCGCCGCGTCGTCGGCGTAGAAACCGAACTTGACCATCCCGTCCCGGCACGGCCACGGATACTTGACGGTGGCGTCCAGCGACGCCCGAGTCAGGTTGAGTCCACAACCCCGGCCGGTTGCGGGGTCGATCAGCTTAGGTTCCAGGCGGGTGAGGATCCGCAAGGTCTGGGCATTGCCCTCAAATCCACCACAGCCAGCGGCGACCTCATTCAGAGCATGCTCGCCATTGTGGCCGAAGGGGGGGTGGCCGATGTCGTGGGCCAGCCCCGCGGTTTCCACCAAGTCCGGATCGCAACCCAGCTCGACGGCGATACCGCGGCCGATCTGGGCGACCTCCAGTGAGTGGGTCAGCCGGGTCCTGGGCACGTCCCCCTCTCCGGGGCCGACCACCTGCGTCTTGCCCGCGAGCCTGCGCAGGGCCGCGGAATGCAGCACCCGGGCACGGTCCCTGGCGAAGGGACTGCGCCGCTCCGGTCCCGATCCGGGTAGCGCGGCTCGCTTGGCCGGCTCGGGCACCAGGCGGGCCCAGTCATGTTCGCTGTAACAGCCGTGCTCACTGTCATAGTGACCCACCACCTCACCCCAGATCGATGCTGAGTGACTCGGCCGGGGAGTGCGTGAACCGGTAATGCAGCAGCGCAGCGCTTTCCCGGACGATGTACTGGGCCTGGATATTGCGGGTCTGCACGATCGGGCCGCTGCGGGTGGGAGAGGTCCACGCGCTGAGCCCGAGATCGTCAGCCATGGTTCGGGCCCGTAACGAATGCCAGGGATCGCTGACGATCACCGCGGTGTGCCATCCCTCGGTGCCCGCCCGGCGGGCAACTGCACGCAGGCTCTCGAGGGTGTCGCTGCCCTCCCCGACGGCCACCACCGCATCGGGGGGAATGCCATAAGACGTCAGGTAATTGCGGCCGGCTACGGCCTCGGTGTAGGTGTCACCGTCCCGCCGACCACCAACCGTGACGATCACTGGCGCGACCCCGTCGCGCCACAGCCGTGCGGCATGGTCGAGCCGGGAGCCCAGCACGGCCGATGGTGTCCCGTCGTACTGGGCCGCGCCCAGCACCACGACGACGTCAGCAGAATGCCGGTCATCGACCCGGGCAACCTGCCACACCCGGAACAAGGTGCCACCCACGATCAGAGCAGCCACCAGCACCGTGCCGAGGACCAGCCGCCTCAGCGCGATGGACAGCATGGACCGGAATGACCGGTCATCCACCGATGCGACCCGTCGCGGTGGCCAGCAACCCACCGCAACGCCCTCGCCGAACGGCAATGACCTCCCCGACCACCGACACCGCAGTCTCTGCCGGCGTGACCGCGCCCAGATCGAGACCGACCGGCCCGTGCAGCCGAGCCAATTCCTCCTCGGTGAGGCCGGCGGCCTGCAGCCGGGTACGCCGTGTGGTCTGGGTGTGCCGCGATCCCAGCGCACCGCAGAACCCGCGTCCTGACCGCAACAGCTCGATCAGTACCGCGTCGAAGGCCGGGCTGTGGTCGAGCAAGACCAGCACGTCGGCGGCGGTGAAGTCCTTGGCGGCGGCGACTGCGGGCGCCAGCTCGGTCTCGGTACGCACCGCCCAGCCCAGCAGCTCGCACTGCGCCGCCAGAGCCGTCCCGATCGCTCCGCGGCCCACGATCAGCATGGTGGTCACCGGCACCCACACGTCGATCAGCACTGGGATGCCAGCCGCGTCGCGTTGCTCTGTGACCGTCGCGCCGATCCGGGCCAGCTCACGCAGCCTGGTCAGGACAATCTCGTCCACGTCCGCGCTGCCCAGCGAGCCGATCACCTCGGTCAGCCCCTGCCCGACCGCCACCAGCAGGGCCGACCCGTCGACCGTGGACGCCAGCGCGGACGGAACGCCATCCGCGAGCGCGGCCCCCAACGCGGCGGCGGCCTGGGCGGGTAGCGGGTGGCCCAGCAGCTGGGCGCCGCCCGAGCACGCGAGACCGGCGTCCACCGCGTCGGACTCGGTGACGTGCCCTTTCGCGGTGCCCGGCGTGTCCACTGCGGAGGCCAGCAATGGCAGCGCCACCGTGTCCATCGTGCCCTCGAACACCGCACCGGCCAGGTCACCGTCCGCGGTGCCGGCCAGCAGCTGCCCGGAGGCAACGGTGCCGAAACCATGCCGCTGCAGCACCCGCACCACTCCGGAAGGGCGTCCCTGTTCGGCCCACCGGCGCAGCGCGTCACCGGCTTGCCGGCGGTGACGCGTTTCCTCGGTGCTGTCCCTAGGGCTCACCGTCTCCATGCCAACCATGCTCCCAGACCGGACGGCGATTCAGCAGCCGCCCAGTCGAGCCGCCAAGTAAGCCTCCACCTGGTCCATCACGACCCGATCCTGGGTCATGGTGTCCCGTTCGCGCACCGTCACGGCGTGATCGTTGAGCGAGTCGAAATCCACCGTCACGCAGAACGGGGTACCGATCTCATCCTGCCGGCGATACCGGCGGCCGATGGCGCCTGCGTCGTCGAAGTCGACGTTCCAATTCTTCCGCAGCGCGGTGGCAAGGTCGCGGGCCTTGGGTGTGAGGTCGGCGTTGCGCGACAGCGGCAGCACCGCGGCTTTCACCGGGGCGAGCCGGCGATCCAGCCGCAGCACGACACGGCGGTCCACCCCGCCCTTGGCGTTGGGTGCCTCGTCCTCGGTGTAAGCCTCCAGCAGGAAGGCCATCATCGGACGGCCGACGCCTGCGGCGGGCTCGATCACATAGGGCCGGTAGCGGGAGTCGGTGGCCTGGTCGTAGTAGGACAGGTCCACCCCGGAGTGATTGGAATGTGTGGTGAGATCGAAGTCGGTGCGGTTGGCGATGCCTTCCAGCTCGCCCCATTCCTGCCCGGAGGAGAAGCCGAACCGGTACTCCACGTCCACGGTGCGCTTGGAGTAGTGCGAGAGTTTTTCCTTGGGATGCTCGTAGTGCCGCAAGTTGTCCCGATTGATACCCAGATCCACATACCAGTCGGTGCGGGTGTCAATCCAGTACTGATGCCACTGCTCGTCAGTACCCGGCTCGACGAAGAACTCCATCTCCATCTGCTCGAATTCGCGGGTGCGGAAGATGAAGTTGCCCGGGGTGATCTCGTTGCGGAAACTCTTACCGATCTGACCGATACCGAACGGCGGCTTCTTGCGAGCCGACATCATCACATTCTGGAAATTGACAAAAATGCCCTGCGCGGTCTCCGGGCGCAGGTAATACAGGCCCTCCTCGGTCTCCACCGGACCAAGGTAAGTCTTGAGCATCATGTTGAACTCGCGCGGCTCGGTGTACTCACCGCGGGTGCCGCAGTTGGGGCAGGGGACGTCGGACAGGTCGCCCTCCAGCACGTCCTTGCCGGTGCGTTCGGCGTAGTCCTCGGCGAGCTGGTCGGCCCGGAATCGCTTGTGGCAACTCTGGCACTCGACCAGTGGGTCATGGAAAGCCTGAACGTGCCCGGAGGCGACCCACACCTGACGGGGCAGGATCACTGAGGAGTCCAGGCCGACGACGTCTTCGCGACCGGTGACCATCGCACGCCACCACTGGCGCTTGACGTTCTCCTTGAGTTCCACACCCAGCGGGCCGTAATCCCACGCCGAGCGGGTACCGCCGTAGATCTCCCCGCTCGGGAACACGAAGCCCCGGCGCTTGCACAGGCTGACAACGGTCTCGATGCGATCCGCAGACACTGGGGAACTCCTGGTGAGGTTGTCAGTAGAGGGTCGGTGAGGAGATCACTGCAAACCCTAGCGAGCGCTGGACCCGAACCCCCGCTCGGCGTCACAGGCAAGCAGGCTCCCGTGGTCGGTCACCGCCCCACCCTGGCTGGCGCCAACACCTCATAGCTGCCGGGCTTGCCGGTCAACGCCTCGTGACGTCGTCCGGAGAGCGACCTAGCTGACCGCCCGGGCAGCCCGGCTGCGCGGTCAGCAGGCTCAGCGCCCGACGCGTCCGGGCCAGGAAGTCCTTGGCACCGGCAGCGTCGATGAGGAAGCGCCAGATCAGGATCACGGGAATCCTCAGGCAGCGATGGCAGGATGACGGTAACCGCAAACAAACACATGACAGTGCAACGGTCAAACGTCAGGACGCATACGATGGACCCTCGATCGAGGGAGGAGGAGGCATGCTCAGCGTGACCGCAGAGGCAATATCGGACTCGACGGTCGTTGATGAACATTCGCCTGGCCGGCCACCCCCCGGTCCGGCGGCGACCCGTCCGCGGGAAACGCTGGTGGCGGCCGGTGAGTTGCTCCGGGCACTTGCGGCGCCGGTGCGGATCGCCATCGTGCTGCAGCTTCGGGACAGTGCGCGCTGCGTGCACGAGCTGGTCGACGCGCTCGGCGTCACCCAGCCTCTGATCAGCCAGCACCTGCGAGTGCTCAAGTCCGCCGGGGTGGTGCGCGGCGAGCGGCACGGTCGGGAGGTGGTGTACCGGCTGGTCGACGAGCACCTGTCGCACATCGTGGTGGACGCGGTGGCCCACGTGGAGGAGGAGTGAGCACTCCCCGTTCGGCCGCGCCGGTGTCCAGGCCGCGCTCCACTCGGCAGCGCACCGCGGTGGCCAAGCTGCTCGACGACACCGACGACTTCCGGTCCGCCCAGGAGATCCACGAAAAGCTGCGACGCAGCGGCGAGGGCATCGGCTTGACCACCGTGTACCGCACACTGCAGACGCTTGCCGACGCCGGCGAGATCGATGTGCTGCGCACGTCCACCGGCGAGGCCGTCTACCGGCGTTGCTCGGCACACCACCATCATCATCTGGTGTGCCGGGACTGCGGGCATACCGTGGAGGTCGAGGAGCCCACGGTGGAGCTGTGGGCCGAGAAGGTCGCCAGCGAGCACGGTTTCACCAACATCGGCCACACCGTAGAAATCTCCGGCACCTGCCCCGACTGCGCCCACTGACCGCCCCTATACCGAGGCGGTTCTAGAACTCGTAGGGTTCCGCGGGCGCGGGGACCGGGCGCAGGTCCGAGACGGTGAACGTGGGTGCGAAACCGCTGCCGGACCTGGCCGATCCGGGCACCAGCTGCCCGCGCACCTCGAACCAGCCGTCCTGCGGCAGGGCCGCCAGCCCGCTGCGGCCGTCGAGGCGGACCTTCATCGGTGTCGCGTCGGCTGCGCAACAGGCCATCACCAACCGGCTGAGGTAGGTCATGCCATGGTCACCCTGCACCACGAAACCGAGCAGCCGGACCTGCCGACCGTTGAGGCTGCCTGCCTCGTCCCACACCGCGCGGGTGACGAAATCGCTCATCCGCAGCGCGGGAGCCGGCCCGGCGGGCAGCGGGGGGAAGTTCACGGCAGACCGTTGCGGGGCGACCGACACCGACCGGGACACGGCGTCGGCACCAAGCGCCGGCGGGGCGACCAGGAAGATCGTCAGTACGGGTAGTAACAGCAGCCAGGGGCTGCGCCCGGCGTGGTCAGGATGATCGTCATGGCCGGCGTCGCCGTGGCCTGCAACAGCACGCGCGTCCCGCACGATGGCGATCAGGCCGAGCGCGAGGATCACCACCCCCGTCGAAATCAGGAACGGAAGTAGCGAGGGTTTGACGTAATGCAGGTAGCTGCCATTCCAAGCGATCTTCAGCAGGGCGCCACCCAGCAATACCAGCAGGACGTTCTGGGCCTCCCGTCTCACCGCACCCCCCCGAGCACCAGCACTCCGGTGAGCACCGCGCATCCGGTCGCTACCACGAAGGTCACCGGGGCGAAGCGGCTGGCGAATCCGCTCCCGAACGCTCCGGTCTGCAGCGCTACCAGCTTGACGTCCACCGCTGGCCCCACCACGAGGAACACCAGCCGGGGCAGCAGCGGCAGCGCCGACAGCGACGCGGCGACGAACGCGTCAGCCTCACTGCACAGCGCGAGCACCACCGCGAGCAGCGCCATCACCACGATGCCGAGCACCATCTGACCGGCCAGCGAGGCCATCCAGGACGGAGGAACCAGCACGTTCAGCGCGGCCGCGGTGAGCCCGCCGAGCACCAGGAACCCGCCCGAGGAGACCAGGTCGTGCCGGGCGGTGTCGGTGAAGACCGCGAAGGCACTGCGAGCCGGGTCCCGGTGGGGGCGGCGCAGCGCCCGCTGCGCGATCCACTCCGGCCGCCCGAAGCGGGCCCATAGCCATCCCATCACCAGCGCGGTAACCATCGAGCCGAGGAAGCGGGCCAGCACCATCCGTGGTTGGCCCGAAAAGGCGACCGCGGTGGACACCAGCACCACCGGATTCACCGCCGGGGCGGCGAGCAGGAACGTCAGCGCCGCGGCGGGCGGCACGCCTTGCTGCATGAGCCGCCGGGCCACTGGTACCGATGCGCACTCGCAGCCCGGTAACGCCATCCCGGCCACCCCAGCGACGGGCACCGCCGCCACGGTTGATCGCGGCAGCAACCGGCGTAATGCAGCCGGCGGCACGAACGCCGCGATCAGCCCGCTTACCAGAACCCCGAGCACCAGGAACGGCATCGCTTGCACGCACACCGCCACGAACACCGTGGCACCGGTACGCACCGCGGCGATGTCGAGCATCCGGATCAGCGGTCCCTGGGCCAGCAACGCCAGCACCAGGACCGCGCAGAGCACCTCCATCGAGGTGATCCGCCGCCACAGTGGGGTCCGAGCGCCCGCGGTACGAGGAGCGGCAGGTGGCGCCGCCATCAGCCGGCCAGCAGCTCGCTACGCACCTGTGAGGCCGTGGACACCACCAGCATGAGCAGCGTGCCCAGCGGCACGGTGTCCAGGCCGGCAGCGGGGAAGGTGTACCGCAGCATGACGTCGGCACCGCGCTCACCGCGGACCAATCCCAGGGTGCCGAACAGGCCCTGCCCGGCTCGGGTGGCGATCCGTTCGGCCAGCTGACCGTCGTCGCTGACGTCCCAGGCGACCACGCAGGTCAGGCTCAGTACGAGCAAACCCTCGGCGAGTTCGACCGCCTGCACCGCGCAGGGCACCTCGGAGTGCTGGAAGCTCAGCGCACCGTCGTCGTCCACCTTGACGTCCTGGTATCTCTCCAATGCCGTCCGGGCGGCATCGAGCAACTCACGGGTGCAGGCAAGGCTCCTCACTGCCTTGTCGGTGCTCACCGATCGTCCTCCTCAAATCTGGGTATCGAGCGGCACGGCCGCGGTAGCGGTACCGAACCGGCGGTTGCGGGCGGCGTAGGTTTCGCAGGCCTGCCAGAGATGCCTGCGGTCCAGGTCTGGGAACAGCACATCCTGGAACACCAGTTCTGCGTAGGCAGACTGCCAGATCAGGAAGTTGGAGATGCGCTGCTCGCCGGAGGGCCGCAGGAACAGGTCGACGTCGGGCATATCCGGCTCGTCGAGGTGGCGGGCCAGCATCCGCTCGTCGACGAGCTCAGGGTCGATCTCACCGCGGGCCACCCGGCGGGCGACTTCACGTGCCGCGTCGGCGATCTCCGCGCGACCGCCGTAATTGACGCACATGGTCAGTGTCATGACGGCATTGCCGGCGGTCAGCTCCTCAGCGGCCTCAAGCTCTCGGATCACGCTGCGCCATAACCGGGGATGGCGCCCGGCCCAGCGCACCCGTACCCCCATCTCGTGCATCTGATCGCGGCGGCGGCGAATGACGTCACGGTTGAATCCCATCAGGAAGCGCACTTCCTCGGGACTACGCCGCCAGTTCTCGGTGGAGAACGCATAGGCAGACAGCCAGGTCACACCCAGCTCGATGCAGCCGGACACCACGTCGAGCAAGACCGCCTCGCCACGGCGGTGCCCCTCGGTGCGAGACAACCCGCGTTGCTGGGCCCACCGGCCGTTGCCGTCCATTACCAGCGCGACGTGCCGGGGCACCCGCTCGGGAGATATCAAGGGGGGCCGGGCACCGGAGGGATGCGGATCAGGCGCTCGAACCACCGCCCCATCCTGCCGCCACCGCATTCAGCGGGCTCCGCGGGGCTATTGACGGCCCGATAACCCCGCGGAGCCCGCTGAATGCGACCGAGCCGGGATTGTGCGCTCGACCAGGGGTAACGAGCGGAGTTGGCGTTCCAGGTGCCACTGGAGGTGGGCGGCGACCAGGCCGCTGCCCTCACGGCAGACCGCGGCCGGTACAGCGTCGGCGACCTGCCAGTCTCCGCGTACGAGGGCGTCGAGTAACTCCACGGTCTGCGCCGACGGGGTAGCCGCGCCGGATGGCCTACATCTCGGACACACCACACCTCCCGCGGGCACGCTGAACGCCCGGTGCGGACCCGGTGCCCCGCAGCGGGCACATTCGGTCAGCGCGGGAGCCCAACCGGCAGTTGTCATCGCGCGCAACAGGAAAGCGTCGAGCACCAACGGGGGTTGC
>JALZCO010000242.1 GCA_030863015.1 Actinomycetota bacterium | reverse complement strand
ACGGCGGGTCGATCACCGGCGAGCACGGTGTAGGGACGGATAAGGCGCAGTACATGCCGCGGATGTTCACCGCTGAAGACCTCGACACCATGCAGCGGCTGCGCTGCGCCTTCGATCCCACGGGGATGTGCAACCCCGGCAAAGTGTTCCCCACTCCGCGGTTGTGCGGGGAAGTGCCCGGCAAGCGCAAGGGCGTGCACCCGGTGCAGGCCGCGGGCCTGGCCGAGCAGTTCTGATGGTCGCCCCCACCCTCGACGGTTTGCGCGCCGCCTGCGCTGACGTGGCCGAAGCCACCGCGGACGACACCGTGGACGGGGTACCGGCGCACTGGGTGGCCTGGCCACACAGCACCGAGGAGGTCTCGGCGGTGCTGCGCGCGGCGGCTGAGCTGGGTCTGCGGGTGGTCGCCCGGGGTACCGGTAGCCGGCTGTCCTGGGGTCTCCCACCCGCCGGCGTGGATTTAATCGTCGACACCAGCCGGATGACCGCGGTGCTTGCGCATGCTGCCGGCGACCTGGTCGTCACCACCCAAGCCGGCCTGCGGATGGCCGACCTGCAGGATCAGTTAGGCGCACATCGGCAGCGACTGGCCCTGGACGGCAGTGACACT
The DNA here is from genome assembly GCA_030863015.1 of Actinomycetota bacterium. Classification (GTDB taxonomy): domain Bacteria; phylum Actinomycetota; class Actinomycetes; order Mycobacteriales; family Pseudonocardiaceae. Next base: position 3,156 of record JALZCO010000242.1, on the reverse strand, counting down.
CTTGGGGGCACTATCGGGGGGACCATCGCCACCGCAGTGTCGGGTCCACTGCGCTACCGGTTTGGCTCGGTGCGCGATCTGCTGATCGGCATCGCTGTGGTGCTCGCCGACGGCACCGTCGCGCGCTCCGGTGGGACAGTGGTGAAGAACGTCGCCGGGTACGACCTGGGCAAGCTCTACACCGGCTCGATGGGCACGCTGGGTGTCATCACTGAAGCGGTGTTCCGGTTGCACCCGCTGCCCGAGGCCAGCCGCTGGATCCTCGCACCGGCCGTTGACGCCGCTCGGGCCGCGGCCGCGGTTGCCGCAGTCCGGGCGTCGCAGCACGACCCGGTGGCCCTTGAAGTGGACCGCGGCGCGCCAGGTGCTCCGGTGACCGTGGGGGTCGCCGTGGAAGGCGTCGCCGAAGGCATTGATACCCGCGCCGATGCCGTCGCAAGGCTGCTCGGCGACGTGGCCGGCATGCCGGTCACGGTGACCGAGCAGCCACCGCAATGGTGGGGCCGGCCACCGTATGGACCGCAGGACCCTGGCGCGACGGTCACCTGCGAACCGAGCGGACTGGCCGAGCTGCTCGCCACCGCCCCCGGCACGCTGCGCGGCAGTGCCGGTGCCGGTGTGCTCGCGGCCGGCCTGACTGCCGGTGACCGGCTGGGGGATGAACTGGCGCAGCTGCGCACGATCGCCACCCGGCATGGTGGAAGCGCGGTGCTGCGCTGCGCACCCCCACACCGCAAGGCAGCGCTGGACGTGTGGGGACCGGTGCCCGCGCTGAGGTTGATGCGCCGGCTCAAAGACCAATTCGATCCGGAGCACCGGCTTTCACCGGGGCGGTTCGTAGGAGGGATCTAAGTGGGCGCAGGCGCTTTTGACGATCATCACCCACCGCAGCCCGAATTGATCAAAGATTGCGTGCATTGCGGGTTCTGCCTCCCCTCCTGCCCCACCTACGTGCTGTGGGGGGAGGAGATGGACAGTCCACGCGGGCGCATCCACCTGATGAAAGCCGGCCTGGAGGGCGAGCCGCTGTCCGAGTCGATGGTAGGGCACTTCGACGCCTGCCTCGGGTGCATGGCTTGCGTGACGGCCTGCCCGTCGGGCGTGCAGTACGACACTTTGATCACTGATACCCGGGCTCAGGTGGAGCGTCGCTACGAGCGATCGGGCCGGGACCGGCTGCTCCGCGAAGCGATCTTCCGATTGTTCCCGTACCCGAGGCGGCTGCGGGCGCTACGCGGTCCGTTGTTTCTGTATCAGCGCAGCGGGCTGGACCGGCTGCTACGCCGCAGCGGATTGCTGGACCGGCTGCCCCCGAGGCTGCGGATGCTGGAGTCATTGACGCCGAAGCTGACCCGGCGGGAGGGACTGCCACAGCGGGTGGCGGCCAGGGGCCGGCGCCGGGCGGTGGTCGGGATGCTCACCGGCTGCGTGCAGGATGCGTTATTTCCTGAAGTCAATGTCGCCACCGCGCGAGTGCTGGCCGCTGAAGGTTGCGACGTCGTGATTCCCCCCGAGCAGGGCTGCTGCGGGGCGCTGTCGCTGCATACCGGTCGAGAGGGCGAGGCAATCCGCTTCGCGCGGGCGCTGATCGATCGCTTCGAGGCCGCAGGGGTGGACTACGTCGTGGTCAACGCAGCGGGCTGCGGCTCGGCGATGAAGGAATACGCCCACCTGCTGCGTGACGATCCCGACTATGCGGCACGCGCGCAGGCGTTCGTCGACCGCACCCGGGACGTCTCCGAGCTGCTGATCGAGCTCGGCCCGGTCGCTGCACGCCACCGGCTGGACGTCACGATCGCCTACCACGACGCCTGCCATCTCGGGCACGCCCAAGGTGTCCGGTCTCAGCCGCGGGAGCTGCTGCGGGCCATCCCTGGGCTGGCGCTGACCGAGATCGCTGAAGCCGACCTGTGCTGCGGATCGGCAGGGATCTACAACCTCCTCAACCCCGAGCCGGCCACCGAGCTGGGGGACCGCAAGACCCGCAATGTCCTGGCCACCGGGGCGGCAGTGCTCGTCACCGCCAATCCCGGATGCTTGATGCAGATCGCTGCCTGCGCGCAACGGCTCGGTGCGCACCTCGCCGTGGCGCACACGGTCAGCGTGCTGGACGCCTCGATCCGCGGAGTGCCGCTGCGCGCCTCGTGACCGACAGGCACGGCCGGTACAGCGGCGTGCGGTGCTGCAGCTCAGCGGTCGAGCGGTGGGACTGGCTGCCGCCGGGGCGCTGGTGACCGGCTGCACCAGCACGGTCACTCAACCGCCTCCAGCTCCGGTCGTCGACCCGATGAACCTGGATCCGCTGAAGCTCACCATCGACATGATCAGGTTCGACACGTCGCACAACGGCGAGGGCGGCGTGACCGTTCCGCATGCCGAGATGTTGAAGTCGATCTGGGACGCGGCGGGCGCCCAAACCGAGATCATCCCGACCCCGAAGCCGGACAATGCGCATTTCATCGCCCGTGTCCGCAGCGCCGTGGGAAGCGCCCGGCCACTGCTGCTGCTGTGCCACTCCGACGTGGTGTCGGTGGAGGCCGACCGCTGGACCGTCGATCCCTACCGTGGCGAGGTAGGTGACGGCTGGATTTACGGCCGCGGTGCACTGGACATGAAGGGCACCAACGCCGCGGTCATGGCGGCCCTGCTGCGACACCTCAGTGAGGGCGCCCGGTTCGACCGGGACATCATCTTCCTCTCCGACTGCGACGAGGAAGCCGGCCCGAATGGCACCCGGTGGCTCGCCGAGCGGCACTACGACAAGATCGATGCCGGGGCGGTGATCACCGAAGGGGGATGGGCGCTGGCCCCGCCCGGCTCGGTGGAACCGGTAGTGGTCACGCTGACCCGGCAGGACAAGTTGTCTGCCGCGCTCGAGCTTGTCGCCCGGGGAACCACCACGCACTCTTCCCGCCCGTCGCAGGACGCGGCGATCACCCGGCTGAACCGAGCGGCGGTCCGGCTGGCCGATTACCAACCTGGGGTGGGTCTCACCGAGGTGACCCGGCCGTACTTCCAAGCATGGGCTTCGCGGACCGACAATCCGAAGCTGGCTGCTGCGCTGCGGCTCATGCCCAATACCACGGAGCAGGCCGAGCGCGACCGCGCCGGCGCGCTGGTGGTCAAGCTCAGCAATCACCCGACGCTACACAACGC
>JALZCO010000228.1 GCA_030863015.1 Actinomycetota bacterium | reverse complement strand
CCGTTGTTGAGCCATAGCGAGGCTGCCGCGTGACGTAGGTCGTAGGGCCGGCGCGCCAACGGTGAGTGGACCTGTTCCTCGGTGAGCGCGCAGAGTCGTGCTCTGGCCCAGGCCCGTCTTGCTCTGGCCTCGTTGAACGGCCCACCGCGCTCGTTGCGGAACACCGCTCCGGCATCCCCGGTGCCGAAGGTCTCCAGGTGTGTTCGGAGCAAGCTGACCAGCTCGGCGGGGATTGGCACGGTCCTGACTGTGTTGGATGCTCGACGCTTGAGTGCGCGACGCTCGCGAGCTTCGCCGTTGTCGGTCCATTCCTGGCGGCCCAGGGCTCTGACCGGGCGAGCATCACATAACCAGGAATCCAGGGCACGACGTCGAATACGAATGTCACCGTTGGGCAGCTTTAATGCTTTCGGCCCGCGTCCGAGCTGGCGCCAGTAGTAAAAAGGCCCATCACCGAGAACGGAAGTCTTCACGTCACTGGACCCAACCAGGACAGAGTGGCCAATCGCTGTTTTTTGGGCGCCTGCTACCGGGAGGCCAGTACCAGTGCCCGCCAAGGTGATCATCTCCGCAGGGACCGGAACCCGGCGAAGCTGGACTGCAGCGCTGACAGCCGAGAGTGGCGACGACGCGTCAGCCCGCCTGTGCGAGCCCACCATCGGCGAACGCAACGGTGCTCAGCAAGGTCATGGCATGGCCACTTGACTGGGTTCGGCTTAGCCGGTCGAAACAGCTCCAGCTGCGTCCATGCGTTTGGCCGGTCGCGGCATGGCCGCCCGTAGCACGAGTGCATAGACCCCGAGCGCCACGGTTCCGCCTGGGATGAGGATGGCCAGCGTGCTGAGCTGGGCGCCGCTGTGGATGTGCTGGATCCACCACACCACGGTGGTCACCGGCATCATCGCGAGTGTGGCCACGAGCGCGGCGACCAGAGTTCGGCGGTCGAGGAACCGTTCGGGCTGCATCGCCCGACGCAGCCGAGTCAGGACCATCCCGGCGGCGACGAGCTCCCCAGTCAGGATGGCTCCTGCCAGCCAAACTAAGCGTGAACCGTCCGCGGGCAGGAGCAGCGACGCAGCAGCGGATATGAGGATTACGCCGAAAGCCACCTCGCTGGCGCGGCGGGGAATGCGGTCATCCAGCCTCGCGAACAGCGCTTGGCGACTGATGTCGTGCACCCCACCGACCAACTGAGCCACCGCTACCACGGTCAGGCAGGTGGCGAGAGGACCAATCAAGGCGGCGTGCCGCAACTCGCCGTTGGCGAGAATATTCGCCGTGGGTCCGGAGAGCATCGCAAGCAGCACCAGCAGCGGCAGGCTGGCGATCACCGCATAGGACAGGCCCTGACGCCATGCCGAGCCGAACATGGTGCCGTCTTGGTGGTGGGCGGCGTGGGCCAGCTCGGGTAGAGCGGCCATCGACACGGCCCGGGCACTGATATAAGACAGCGAATAGAACACAGCATAAGACAGCTGCACGACGAACACGCCGCCGGGCACCGAGCCGGCGAGCGCAAACAGCACGTACATCGCAGCCCCCGGCCACGCCGCCACGCCGACCGTACGCACCAGCCTGCGGATGATTACGAGCGCGTGTGGATCCTGCCGACAGCGCATCGACGGGCGGGGCAGTAGCCCCACCCGCGCCGCACCGTATAACTGCAGCGCCGCATGTATCACCACGGCCGTGAGGCTGCCCAGCCCGAGAATCACCACCAGATCAACCGGCACCTGTGTGACGTCCAGGCCTGTTCCGTAGTACCAGCCAGCCAAGATCACCGTCAGGATCAGGATGCTGTTTTCTACCACCGGTGCGGCCGCCGCCAGTGCGAATCGGCCGCGGGCCTGCTGGATGGCCATGCCCAAGTACAACAGCATGTACAGCGGGAGCTGTGGTGCCACGAGCAGGACCAGCAGCGTGGTCAACCAGAGGCCGCGAGCCCGGATGCCGGGATCCGGGATCCCAAAGGTCAGCGTCCAGGCCACCACCGGGGACAGGATCATTAGCAGCGCGAGTACCGCGGCCGAGACCGCGAGCAACCACCCGGTCACCCGACCGAGTAGCTCACGGGCTCTGGGAAGGCCTCCGGCACCGATGGCGCGGACCATCCCGGGGACCAGCACCATGGCCAGTACAGGCCCCGCGATCGCCATGAAGACTATGCTCGGCACGACATAGCCAGCCTGAAAGGAGTTGGCGAAATAGGTGGGTCCCAGCACCGCGCCGATCACGACTACCCGAAGCAACCCGGTAATCCTGCTGATCAGCGTCCAGCCGGCAACAATCGCCGAGTTCCGCGCTGTGGTGGGTGATTCGTCTTCGAGCGTGGTCATCAGGCCACCCGCCCAAAACCGTCGCGGGGATTTCCAGCTGCGCCGCCCCGGTAATACTCGCAGGCACGATCGGTGCACTCACCACTAACGTCGGCGGCCTGCCGGTAGCCGACGAGGTCGCGAACTTCGGCGGCCCACACTCGGGAGCTGGTTAGCTGAGCAGACCGGCGGCCCGCGAAGCGCTGTCCTAAAAGGCGGCCCGCGAGCCGACCGCGTTCGCTCAGCGTGATATCAGTGCACCTGCTGTGTCGAGCCCCGGGTGTCCAGGTTATCTCGCCGTGATGCACCACGACGACCTGTCCTGCCGTCCCCACACCTGCACGCAGGGCCGCTAACCACCGCAGCCGCGCACCAATTCGTCGCCAGGAACTGGACGTGGTCGCGGGTGTTATGTGCGAGTAGCTGGTGATCGCGAATAGGGCCGCGTGCATCCTTGCGGCTCGGGGTGGTAGGACGTCGCCGAGTTGGCTAACCACGGCCGGTAGAGACACCGGTAGCCATCGCGTCCCCCCTTGCAGGCGCTCCCAGAGCCAGGTCCTTGCACGCAACGCCAACGACAGCGGGTTGATCGACCGGGACATCAGCGTAGCGATCCTGTGCGCAGGTCCATCATGAGCTTGCCCGAGACGCTCCTCGCGCCATCCGGGTCGCTCGGGTGATCAGCTGGCGTCCCGCCGGCCATCGGCGGGTCAGGTCATAAGTGGCACGGAGCATTCTGGAGTGGATCATCTCGACAGGCTGTGGGTAACGGTATGGTGTGCCCCCGAAGGAAGTCTTGAAGCGGTCCACGCTCGGCTGTTCTGCGGTGATTTGACCATCAAGTAGGGCCCGCAGCGTCGCAGCGCGAAGCCCGCCGAAGTCGAACCAGCGCAATCCCTGTGCCTTTGCCCAGCGCATGGCCTCCCACGTGATGGCCGCTGGCACGCTAAGACGCGCGGCTTGCCCGGATCGGTCCAGTCCACGCAGGCGCAGGCGCAGCATGCCGCTGCAGGCGGTGTAGAGCTCGGCGGCCATTGGCCTGCCGTGTACTTCGCCGATGAACAACGCCACGTGCCCTGCCGGTGCCAGGATGCGATACAGCGCGCGGAGGTAATGGGCGGACAGTGGCTCATACCCGTGATGCTCGGCGGAATGGCCGATGAGGTCACTCAGCAGCCCGAGATCCTGTTCGTTGCCGTGGCGGACCGTGACTCCCCGCGCCTGCCATTGGTTAGTCCAGGTGCGCAATCGCTTGGTTAGGCCACGCCGTAGTGCCGCCTCGTCGATCGTGAGATCGATGCGCAGTGAACCTGAGGGTGCCGCTTCGGCGTAGGAGGGTCGAAACCCGCGGGAGAGCAGTTCGGAGCTGATGTCCATGGCGCCCTCGGGGGGCTGGACGAACAGCATCTGCAGTCGTTGACGGGCGATGTGTGCGAGTGCGGCGCTGAGCTCACGGCAGACCTCCTCACGGCTGTCGATCGCGGGCGCGATCACCGGACCGTAGGGCAGGTAGCCAACCGCACCCAGCACGGGAAAGCGCCGGTGCAGAATCTGCGCACCTCCCACAAGATCGGCGCCGCGCCAGACAAGGACATACAGCGGCCGATAGCCCACCGTGCCGCGTAGTCGTGCCCAGGCTGAGAGCTGACTGACATCGGCCTGAGGGGTAGCGGCGACCATCGCGTCCCACTGTGCGAGCGCCTCCAGTACCGGATTCTCGCCGACGAAGACGGTCCCAGGATGTGTGCCTGATCGGGACGTCAACGTCGGGATCCGGTATTGGTCGTCCATCATGAGCTACCCCCCAGTCGCTCACTGCTGGGTGCACAGATCAGTCACCCAGTTCCCTCGTCGACAACCAACGATCGCTCGTTACAACACCATAGCGTGATCACTTAAGGGTGTATGTGGTGGATGACTCCTGCTTGATAACCGCCGGCCGCTCGTCGAGCAGCGCAAGGACTGTGGTCAGATCCTCGGCGGCGACGCCGTTCGCCTCCCCCGCAATGCGGCCACGCTGCCGCTGCGGCGCGTCGACGACATCGTTTTGGACCACCCAGGGACAGCCCTCGAACCCATGCCGTCGCGGTAGAGGGCACGTCCTCGACGACCTCACCGGGGTGAGCAGCCATTTGAACCAGGTGGACGGGATAACTAGCGATACGAGAAGCCGGCCACCGGCTGGTCGGGTAGCCTCCGTTGACTGCGCCAACGCCTCCGGACGGTACAGGTCACAGACCGTTTTTCGCCGTGATCGACGACGTTTGCGAGTCGGACATGCAGCATCCTCGGTGTGTCGCCGCCTGCCGTAGGGACACACGCCTCCTGCTCCCTCCGTCGTCCTCACAGGCGAATCGCCAAACCCGTCCATGCACGTGCACTTGAATCTGCATTGAGCGCTTGTGCATTCGACCGTGCAGTGAGTTTTCTGGGGACAAGCGGTGACTCGCCGTTGCCGAATGTGTACAGTCTCGTCTCAGTCACTTCTTCGTTGGGAAGGAGCTGGACATGATTGGTAGCGAATTGTCTCGGGAAGCACTATCGAGTCCCTCTGGGGCGCCGACCGTCACAGCGGCGCTGAGTCGGCCCCAACCCGACATTATAGTGTGCACCGTAATCGGCACGGTAAACTCAGATACGACGCCGATCCTGAGAGAGGCACTCACCAAGGTACGGCAGGATCACAGCGTCCACCTCGTAATCGACCTGTCAACCGTCACATCCCTAGATTCGTCCGGTCTTTACGCACTTCTCGAAGCCCGTCATAACCACAGACTAAACGGCAGTGGTCACCTGGCAGTCGTAGTCGACGTGAATTCCCGAGCCATACCCGAGCTACACATCGTTGCACTAGAGGCAACGTTCGACTTACACCACAAACTGACCGAAGCCCTCCACGCCTGCGCCAGCGCCGGCACAGACGGTGGGTGGGCCCAAGCGCAGATAAGTGATGGACCGATCGGAGAGGACCGTTGCTAGGTCACGACTGCAGCCGTTTAATCGTTTCGTTCGGGATAGATTTTGTTGATGATCCTGTGTAGGAAGCTTATGTTGCCAGGGTGACTCCGCCTGGATGCACATATAATCCATGATCGCCAGATAGTGCACGGTGTCGCGCATCTTATCGAGATAGAGGGCATTGGTGAGGTGTGCGAGAGACGATGTCGAGCAGGTCGGGTTCGAGAACCTGAGGATGGTGAACGGGCCACCTGCTGCGGTGTGACCACCGGTGTCGAATGGCACAATCTGCAGCGTGATGTTCGGTCGCTGGGCCATCTCAATCAGATGCAGCAGCTGCGCTCGCCAGCCCTTCTGATCACCCAGCGGCCGCCGCAGTGCGGCCTCGTCCAGCGTCACCCACAGGTTCAGGCCGAGTATTGATGATGTTGCCCGGGCCGTCCGGTAGCTAGTCGGCGAGGGCAGGGATCCGTCAGTTCCTCGACGTCGGTACCGGGTTTCCACCGCCAACACAAAGACCCACCAGGTCGCTCAAACGACGGCGGCGGAGTGCCGAATCTCAGGCGTACGCGACGTCGTGACCCAACCGCCGGGGGAATCTCGACCGGGGACGTCGTTTCCCAACCAGAGCGAGACCCCCGCGTGCCGCAAGTTGTACGGTCGGCGCGCTAACGGCGAGTGCCGTGCTCCTCGGTGAGCACGAGGCCGTGCTCGAGCCAGGCCCGCCGCCCGCGTCGCCGACCTCGGGGACTGCGGTCCTAGAGGCCGTACTCCTCCAGCAGCCGCAGCCAGACCTCGCTGATGGTGGGATAGGACGCAACTGCGTGCCAAAGCTGGTTCAGCGGCACCTGGCCGACCACCGCGACGGTCGCCGAGTGCAGCAGCTCGGCCACGTCCAACCCGACGAACGTGGCGCCGATGACGACTTGCCGGTCGGTGTCGGCGACGAGCTTGGCGTGCCCCATGTAGTCCTCGCTGAGCAGCGCCGCACCGACCACCTTTCCGAGGTCGTATTCCACCGCCCGGACCGGCAGGCCGCGCCCGCGTGCCTGGTCCTCGGTCAGCCCCACTGCGCACACCTGTGGGTCGGTGAACACCACCTGCGGCACCCAGGCGTCGTCGGCGAGCGAGCGGTGCCCGGGTAGGTCATCCGCCTTGCCGGCCGCTCGCGCCGCGATCACGTCACCTGCCACCCGCGCCTGGTATTTCCCCATGTGGGTCAGCAAGTTGCGCCCGGTGACGTCGCCGCAGGCATACAGCCAGCCGCCGAGCACGTGCATCGAGTCGTCGACCTGGACGTATCCACCGGGCTGCAGTCCCACCGTCTCCAGCCCGAGGTCGGCAGTGTGTCCGGCGTCCGACCGACCGCGACCAGCAGCTCGTCGCCGACACCGACCGGCAAGTCGTCATCGGCGCCACGTTCGTCGAGTTGGACGTGGCCGAGCTGCTGCACTCGGCGACCGTCGCGGTGGTCGGCCAGGTGCCGCTGAACCAGCTTTGGCACGCAGTTGCG
>JALZCO010000191.1 GCA_030863015.1 Actinomycetota bacterium | reverse complement strand
ACCCGATCCTGTCGGCTTTCAAATGGCAACGCACCTACTGGGCTGTCACGGCTACCCCGGTCACATCCGGACAGTTGGCGGACGGTCAGCTCGCCTGGATCGCATTGCGACTGACCGTGTCCGCCGTGGCATACCTCTTGGTGGTCGTGCTGTGCGGGGTGATGCAGGGGCCCGAGGCGCTGATCGCGTTGGGTTTCACGGTGCTGTGCGGCATGGCGTTCAGCGCGCCGCTGGTGGCGTTCGCCGCCGCGCAGGAGGGCGAGGGCACCGTGTTTGCCGCCGTGTTCCGGTTCGTGGTGGTGCCGATGACACTGTTCTCCGGCACCTTCTTCCCGATCTCGCAACTGCCCGAGTTGATCCAGCCGCTGGCCTGGATCAGCCCGCTATGGCACGGCACCGAACTTGCCCGCGGCACCGCGCTGGGCACCGTGGCGCTGTGGCCCGCGGTGGGGCATGTCGCTTATTTGACGGCGTTGCTGCTCGTAGGAGTGTTGCTGTCGCGGTGGAGGTTCCGGGTCAGGCTGACCCGATGACGGCGGTGCGACAGATGCCTCCGGAGGTTGCGCCGCCGTGGTTTGGCCTGCTGCTGCGAGTGCTGCCACCAGGGTTGTACGCCGGGCGTTCCCGAGCGGTCATCCTGCGCTCCTCGATTGCGTCGCGGAGTATCTGGTTGGCGATCTTCTCCGGATTCTTCGAACCGCTGTTCTTTCTGGTGGCGATGGGACACGGGCTGGGCAGCCTGGTCGGTGCCGTGCCGGGGCCGGACGGGCAGGCCCTGAGCTACGCGGCGTTCATCGCGCCTGGCTTGCTGGCCGCGTCGGCGATGAACGGGGCGGTATATGACGCGACGTTCGGTTTCTTCATGAAGCTCAAGTACGCCAAGCTCTACGACGCGATGCTCGCCACCCCGCTGGGACCGGTGGACATCGCGCTGGGCGAGATCGGCTGGGCGCTGATCCGGGGTGGGATGTACTCGGCTGGCTTTCTGATCGTGATGCTCGGTCTCGGACTGGTCTCCTCGTCCTGGGCGTTGTTGGCCCTGCCCGTGGCGCTGTTCGTGGCGTTCGCTTTCGCGGCGGTCGGGATGGCTGCCACCTCGTTCATGCGCTCCTGGCAGGACTTCGACCTGGTGCAGCTGGCGGTGCTACCGATGTTTCTGTTCTCGGCCACCTTCTTCCCGCTGTCGGTGTACCCGCCCGCGGTGCAGTGGTTGGTGCAGGCGTTTCCCCTTTACCACGCGGTGGCACTGATGCGCGGCCTCACCACCGGCGTGGTCGGGGCGTCGATGCTCGGACACCTGGCGTACTTCGTGGTGATGGCCGCCTTCGGCACTGTGGTGATCTCCCGCCGCCTCCGGTATCTCCTGCTTCGATAGGGTGCTCTTCAAGGCCTACCAACCTGCTCTCGCGGCGCCCACAACCGCCACCAACCCCAACGCGCACGCGACGCCTGTCCACAGGTGAAGCGGTTATCCACAGCACCGTGTGTTGCTGCGTGGCGTTGGGATAGCTGGACGCCACGCTTTGCCCATGCACGAGTGGTGGGTCTCCCTCCTTGAGCCAGATGGGCTTCTGCTGCGTGACCGAGCTCTGGCCGCCGTCGATCCCGATGACCTGTTGACTGCGTTACGGTCTGGCCGGTTGCGGCGCATCCAGCGCGGCATCTACCTGCCCAGACGGTCGAGGCGACGCCGGCCGTCTTCGCCCGCGCTGCGCAAGTCAGTGCGGGCGCGGCAGGCGCGCTTCCCAGTCACGCGACTGCAGCTCGAGTGCACGGGATCGCTGTGCCCGAGGACGGTCACGTGCAGCACGTGACAGTGAGCCGAGGTCTGCGCCGCCGTAATCGCCGGGATCTGCACTTCCATACCCGATCGATCGGGTATGGGGAGGCCGAGAGACGAGGCGGTGTGCCGGTGACGTCCGTTGCCCGGACGCTGGCCGACCTGGCAACGAGTCTGGATCGACTGGCCGGGGTATGGGCGATTGACGACGCACTGCGGCGGCTATGCGACAAGACGGACATCATCACCGTCATCCGG
>JALZCO010000171.1 GCA_030863015.1 Actinomycetota bacterium | reverse complement strand
CTACGCGCTCGGCTGGCGATCGGGCAGGAACTCTCCAAGGCCGGCCAGCTGGCCACGCTGGCCCACATCACGCGTGCCGCTAGCGCATCGGTGGAGAGCACTCGAATCCGCCGGGCGGCACTCGAAGCGGGTCGGACGACCAGGGCGGCCCAGCGCGATCGGGCGCTGACCCGACGGCTGCGCGAACTGCGCTTCGACGACCTGGCGGATTACTTGCGGCATGCCTACTCGGCCGGGGCCAGCCTGCGACATCTTGCGAAGGTGACCGGGCTGGGGTGGGCCAGGTTACGTCGCGAGATCGATGTGGCCGGCATCACGGTGCGGCCCAGTGCCGATCGCTCAGGTTGCGTTGTTTTCCGCGATCTTGAAGGTCAACGTGGCTCACTACAAGCTGCCGGATCTGCCCTATGACTATGGTGTGCTGCAGCCCACATCGCTGGCGAGAACATGGAGCTGCATCACTCCTGACGGGTTCCGCCAGTACTTCACCGCGAACGTGTTGGGTGTGCGGAGGTCCGGTTGGCCGGTGCTGGCTCGGGGCTCGCTGGGCCAGTGGTTGATGCTCGAGCAGTTCCACGACCACCAAGGCGACCTGGCCTCGGCCACGGTGCCGCTGCTGCTGCTCGACATGTGGGAACACGCCTTCTACTGCAATACCGCAACGTCAAGGCGGAGTACGTCCAGGCTTGGTGGAACGTCGCGACTGAACCGGGAAAGGGCCCCGAGGACCGTGGACAACTCCGATGAACTGATGCATGCCGTGCTGCCGGCGGCGCTGGAGGTGCTCAGCGCGTGGAGCATCGCTGAGAATGAGGCTGATCCGTTGGTGTTCCGCCAGGCCATGGACCGCACCATCGGTGACGCCGTCGGCGCCGCGGAACCACTGCGCGGGCTGGCCGAGGTGATCTTCGGGCTGTCGTCGTTATCCGGCATCCTGCTCGACGAGCTCGCCGGTGTCACCGGCCGGTCCCGGGGTGAGGTGCTGCACGCCGTGCACCTGCGTTACCTCGATCCCGGAGCCCGATCACCGAGCTGACCCTCGGTCAACAGCCACACTGCGCCCTGGGGAGTGTCGCGCACCTCGATCCCGGCTGCGGCGAGCCGGTCGCGCAAGGTGTCGGCGAGCGCCCACGAACCAAGCTCGCGAGCTTGTTCTCGCAGCTCCAGGAGTATGTCGACGAAGGGGCCGACGAGTTCCCGCGGATCCCTTGCGCCCACCACGGCCAGCTCCGCCAACCGTGTCACCATCCGGCGCAGCATGCCCCGCGGCCCCTCGACACCGTCCATCTCCTCGGTGTCGGCCGACCAGTCGACGATCGCCTGTTCCAGCTCTAGGACGGCCGTGACTGCCACGCTGACGTCACGGGCCCGTAGTCCGGTATCGAAGACGTGCTCCAACCGGTCGGCCTCGGCGCGCAATGACGGTGTCGGGGCAGCCATCTCAGCGGTTGCCGGCTGCGCGCTCACCGGATCACGTGTCGGGCCGGCGCCAGCGGCTATCGTCCGAAGCTCATCGATCGCAACGGTGCGGCCGGACGCGAACACCGTGCTCACTGCCTGCCTTCGCACCGTCAGCGTGCCGCGACCCATCACCGTCACCGTGTCCGTATCAAGGTCGAACACGCCGGCGGTGTGTTCGTCCACACCGAGCACGATCGTGTCCGTGTCCAACATCGACTCCAACAGCCGTAGCCGTCGCTCGCCGAGGTAGCAGAATCGGGTGTCGTGGGTACCGCCCTCTGCGTTGTCGTAGTGCGGGATCACTGCCACGCGCAAGCCGATCTGCGCCAGCAGGTTCATGCCCTTGACCCAAAAAGGGGCGGCCCCCACCTTGTAAATCTCATACACCGGCACGGTCGCAGTGCCCAAAGTTGCCGCCGCCGCACTGGAGAAGGCCACGCACCCGCCGCCGGTGAGCTTGCCGGCCAGGGCGTCGCGGAGCCGGCTGTTCTCCCAGACCCGCAGCGCGTAGGTCGGGCTCCCTGGTCCGGCGAAGACGTAATCGGCGGCGTCGATCCGGGCTAATGCCTGCTCGCGGGTCAAGACGTCATGCGGGGTACGCCACGATACGACGGCCAGTGGAATCTGGAGATTGCGAAAGTAGCCGACCGTACGTTGGGAGATCTCGTCCGCGTTCTCCTGGAAACCATAGGGGCTGTCGAGCAGCACGGCGTCGACGGGTGAGGCGCCGAGGCGCTCCACGAGCTCACGATGCACCCGCGCCATCGTCGGCGCGGTCTCACCGGATCCCATGAGCGCAAGCATTCGCGGTCGGCGCGTCACAACGCGGGATCACCTCTTCGCTCACGTTCAGGCTCAGGAGCCGACGAGCTGACCTGCCACATCGGGGGCGTGGGCATTCACAGCGTGCCACAACTGCGAGTGCACATCGACCGCAATCGCCACTGTAGGGCAGGTGCGGCCTACCAGCGACAGGTGCCGCAATGCATGGGCTACCACGTGCTCTACCGCCACCGCCGGGGGAGTTGGTGCTGCGGCATCTGCAGAACAGATGATGTGGGCGTCAGCTGGGACAGCGTGCACGGTGTCCTCGGCGGGGTCCGGGTCAGGAAGGACCGCATAGGTCAGGACCAGCCCCGCAGGGCCGTGGCGCCACGATGTCGAGTGCACGACTGTCGCGGTGGGCACATTGGTGTCAAGACCCGCGAGTTCGCGTGCCCGGGTATCCGGCCGGCATCCCGCTGGTAGCTCACCGCGTGCGATCCGCCACCGCAGCTGCGCGTCACCCGAAGCCGGTACCGACACCGACAAGAGCACCACTTCGATCTGAACGTCGTGCACGCGGTCCCCCTCTGGCCGCCAATGGTTTGCAACTGCGATATTAACGCAGACACAGAGTGGTCAGAATGAAGTCCCACCCGTTCAGCGACGACGCACTCACCGACAGCGACATGGATGCTTGTCGCTGTCCGCAGTGGCTCTCGGAGAGCTGCAAGTATCCATGTGAGGCTGGGGTGGCGTAGGGGAAGGATCAGACAAGGGGATGAGGCCGTGCAGCTCGTCGTGATGGGTGTGTCCGGCTCGGGCAAGAGCACTGTGGCGAGTCTGCTTGCCGATCGGACCGGCTGCGCGCTGGCTGAGGGCGACGACTTCCACCCCGCGTCGAGCATCGCCAGGATGGCCGCCGGACGCCCGCTCGATGACCCACTGCGCGCGCCCTGGTTGGCGGCGATCGCGTCCTGGCTCGCCGAGCGGGCCACCCGCGGCGAGTGCGCCGTAGTCAGTTGCTCGGCCCTGACCAGGGCCTACCGGGACGTGCTGCGCGGCGCGGGCCCGGATGTCCGGATGGTGCATCTGGCGGGTCCGCGGGAGCTGGTCGCCCAACGGCTGGCGGCCCGCCGCGGGCATTTCATGCCGCCCGAGCTCCTGGACTCCCAGTACGCGGCGCTCGACCCGCTCGATGCCGACGAGCCCGGCATCACCGTCGACCTCGCAGCCAGCCCAGAGCAGATCGCTGACGAGATCATCCACCGCCTCTTCCCGCATTCAGCCGGCTAAGCGGGGTTATTCCGCGCTGCTCACCCCGTTGAGCCTGCTGAACGCGGAGGGGGCGTGATGGTTGGGTGCGGGCTGGAGCGGGAGACTGTTACCAGCGTCGGGGGAGGGGATCGTCGGCCATGCCGCGGGTTGACCGGGTTGCTGCGCGCACCACCCCACGTGCTGCATTACTGGTGCTGGCCAAGGCGCCGGTGCCAGGTCAGGTGAAGACCCGGCTGTGCCCGCCGGCCACCCCGGATCAGGCCGCCCGCATCGCCGCTGCGGCCCTGCTGGACACCCTGGACGCGGTGCTGGCGGTGCCACACGTAATGCCGGTGGTGGCACTGACCGGTGACCTCGCCCACGCGGTCGACGCCATCGAAGTGTTGGCGCGGTTGCGGGCCACCACGGTGCTGGCCCAGCGTGGGGCGACGCTGGGCCAGCGGATCGCTGCGGCCTACGCTGACGCCACCGCGATGGCCGGGGACCTGCCGGTACTGCAGATCGGGATGGACACCCCACAGGTCGATGCCCGGCTGCTCGGTCACTGCCTGGACCTCCTCGACGGTGACGGTGTGGACGCCGTGTTCGGGCTGGCCGCCGATGGAGGTTGGTGGACCCTAGGGGTGCGGCGATCCGTGGTGGCCGGACTGATCGCCGGTGTCCCGACGTCCCGCCCGGACACCGGGGCACGGACCCTGGCCGTGCTGCGGGCCGCTGGATGCCGGGTGGCCGAACTGCCCGAACTGTGCGATGTGGACACCTGGGAGGACGCCACCACGGTGGCAGCCGACGTGCCCGGTGGACGGTTCGCCGCCGCGGTTGCCGCCCTGTCCGCACAATTGGGCGGCAGGTGAGCGCCGGACCGTCCAACAGCGGACCTGGGCTGTGGCTGTGCTTACATCGAACTGCACGTTGCCCGCCGCCGGTACGGGGGCCGCTGCTTCATCGAGCTGCGGCTGCCTGTCAGGCGGGACATGTCAGCGGACGGTAAGCCCCGGCTGGTCTCCCAATGACGTTAGTAGGAACTAGTGTCACGATGATGACCGCGCCACCACCGGGCCCATTCCGGGCCCGCTTCTGGCGTAGCCCGCTGCGCGGGCCGTGGTTTACCGCGGTGCTGGGTGCCGCCTTGCTGCCCGGTATCACGCTGATGTTCCTTACCGGGCTGGCCTCCTATGCCGCCTACAACCCCAACTTAGCTGCTGGCAACGACACCACACCGGACAAGGGCTTGCTGGGCTCATGGCTGCCGACCTGGCCGGCAAGCCCATCCTGGCTGTATTGGGTGAACCAGGGCGTGCACGTCACGCTTGGCTTGGTGCTTATCCCGATCTTGCTGGCCAAGCTGTGGTCGGTCCTGCCCAAGCTGTTCGAATGGCTGCCAGTCCGCTCGGTGACTCACTTGGTGGAAAGGGTCTCGCTGCTGTTGCTCGTCGGCGGCGCGATATTCGAGGTGGTCACCGGTGTGATGAATATCCAATACTTCTACGCCTGGCCGTTCAGTTTCTACCAGGCGCACTACTACGGGGCGTGGGTATTCATGTCCGCGTTCGTCCTGCATGTAGCGCTGCGGTTGCGCCGGATGGTCACCGCGCTGCGCTCGCGCAGCCTGGTCGCCGAACTGCGCACCCCGCTGTCAGCGACCAGCGCGGAACAACCCGATCCCGACCATTTGGTGTCCCCCGATCCCGCCTCGCCCACGATCTCGCGGCGTGGTGCGCTGGGCATGGTTGCGGCCAGCTCGCTGACGCTGGTGGGACTCAGCGTCGGTCAAACCATCGGTGGGCAGGCCCGGTCGACGGCGCTGCTGGCACCGCGCGGGCAGAACCTGGGGGAGGCTCCCACCGACTTTCAGGTCAACAAGACCGCCGCCGCGGCCGGGGTCGGCCCGGTCGATGAGAACTGGCGGCTAGAGCTCAGCGGTCCGACAGGTCACGCCGCGATGCCACAGGCCGCGATGTCAGTGTCTCGGGCCCAACTGCTCGCCCTGCCGCAGCACACCGCCCGACTGTCGATCGCCTGCGTGGAGGGCTGGTCCACCGGCCTGCAGACGTGGACCGGGGTCCGGCTGGCCGACCTCGCGGCGCTGGCAGGTGCGCCGGCCGAAGCCCGGCTGTTCGTCGAATCGCTGCAGCGCGGCGGCGATTTCGGTTCGGCGACGCTGTCCGCGGGGCAGGTCGCGGCCCGCGACGGGCTGCTCGCGTTGCGGGTCAACGGCGCGGATTTGACGCCGGATCACGGTTTTCCGGCCCGGGTGGTGGTGCCCGCCTTGCCTGGAGTGCACAACACCAAGTGGGTGACCCCGGATGACGTTCCTGCCGGCTTCGCCGCCAGCGCCATGACTCGCCCAAGGGTTGTGCTGCTGGTGTCGCTGGCCAGCTTCGTGGTGGCCGGCTACGCCGGGTTCCGGATGTTGTCCGATAATCCGATCGGTGTCGGTGCCTGGTTCGTGGGCAGCGCCGTAGCCCACGACCTGGTGCTCTTCCCACTCTATGCCGCAGCGGACGCCGCCCTGGTCACGTTACTGCGCCGGCACCCCGCGCTCGCCACCGTGGCCGGTGTGCCATGGCTGAACCACCTGCGGATTCCCGCGGTGGTCTGTGGGCTGTTGCTGCTGGTGTGGTCCCCGCTGATCTTGCGGCTGTCCGCGCCTACCTACCTGGACGCCTCCGGGCTGTCCCCGCAGCCGTTCCTGCCGCGCTGGCTGGCCGTGACCGCGGTCCTCTTTGCGCTGTCCGCGGTGGCCCTGGGCGTGCGCGTCGCTAAGGGCCGCTATCCAAGGCAGCGAGGCGCATCGTAAGGCGGGCGGTGCCGCTGTCGTTGTCGAAGAAGAAACTCCAGAGACACATCGCGTCGCGCGTCGTTTACGGCTTGCACCCACAGATCAAACACGGCAAGGTCCAATGATGAGCCTGCGAAGAATGGCCTGGCAGTTGCCGTTGCGGCTGGCCGCCGGAAGTTTCATTCTCAACTCGGGCCTCTCCAAATGGGGTAGTGACGAGGCAACCGCCAGAAATTTGGCGGGGTTCGCCGCAGGTTCGTACCCGTTGCTGGGCAAGCTCGACCCGCAGCTGTTCGTCCGAGCAGTATCTGCCAGCGAGATCGCACTCGGAACCGCGCTGCTGGTTCCGCTCGTGCCTGCCGGCGTGGCCGGAGCCGGCCTAACCGCATTCTCGGCTGGCCTGGTCGGGCTTTACCTCCGCACGCCGGGTATGCGGAAGGAGGGAAGTCTGCGACCCACCGAGCAGGGGGTCGCGCTGGCCAAGGACAGCTGGTTGGTGGCCATCGGGTTGTCTCTGGTCCTCGATGAACTGCTCAATCGGCGCAAGTGACGGATCATCCTCGGCACAACACCTCACCATTGAGCACGGCGAACCACCCGTCGTCCTGCTCGGCCCACCGGCGCCAGCCGTCCGCGATGTCTTCGAGGTCTTCACGGG
>JALZCO010000161.1 GCA_030863015.1 Actinomycetota bacterium | reverse complement strand
GCTCGATCGAAGGCGCCGAAGACGAGCCAGGTCCGGCCTTCCCGCTCGAAGACCGCCGGCTGGCCTGTCCACCCCGTGCCACACCACCGGCTGCTGGCGCCGTCGGAGGACTCCGAGCACATCGGTTGGTCCGGGAACCGCCGGAGCACGGCGGGAGCCGTCGGTACGGGGCCCTCGCCGTAGTAGGTCCGCGTGGGATTGCCGCGGAAGGTCAGCAGGCCGGGAACCGTCCCGTAGGGGCGGCCGGTGGTTGGAACCGTCGACGTGATGGTCGTCGTCGGCGTCTCGCCCGAGAGCGATGTCGGCGACGTCGGTTCAGACTGGGCCTCGCGGTTCATTCCCCGGGTGGAACACGCCGCCGAGGCGGCGAGCACGCACACCATGAACAGGTGCCCTCCTCGCCGCCTACGTTTGCGCCGCACTGCTGCTGATTCTCACCCGACCGGCTGACGGAAGCAACGACCGTCTCGACGTTCGGGACGACCCTTCGGCGCGACTCAACAGCACCTCCACGGAAGGCGTTCGACACGTCGGGTCGCTGAGCATCACGGCGATGTCGGCGAGGAGTGTGCGGGTCGCGGGATCACATGCGAACGAACGCCATCAAGACGTCGCCGGCCACCGATAGGGTCATTCTCCCGGAGAGGTCCCGCGCCTCAGAACCGCGGCCTCATTTCAGGAAGCTGTCCCGCTACGGGATCCCCCTACGGGACGGCTGACCCGCGAGACCTCAAAAATGTCTCACCCTCTCCATACGATGGAGGCCATGCAGTCGGCTCTCAGCGAGGAACTCCGCATTTCGCCGCGGTTGAAGAACGCGCTTGTTGCCGACCTGGTCATCGAGGACCTTGGCCCGCGGGGCGATCGTTGGCTCACCGACCCGATGCGCAACCCCGACGAGTGGACCGAGCACCTTGGCCGCCAGCTGGGCATGACGACCACCTATGGGCCCGGGGGCATCCACGACACGCTGCTAGTCGTCGTGCTGCAGCTCGACGCCGTTGTTCGGACTTGGCCGCCACAGCACGACTTGGCGGCTTGCAGGCAGCTCGCACATGAGGCGACGAAGCATCTTTCACCCATCGAGCTCGTGGCTACGCTCCTGGCTGGTCCCCTCCCATGGCGACGCTCGAAGCTCGAGGCGGGCTGTCGGGTGGACGGCCTATCGGCCCAGCTTCAGCCCTTGCTCGAGAAGGCGTTGGCCACCGACCTCAATCGGGTGCTGGAGAAGTGGGTGGAGTGGGACATCCGCAAGCTGCGCGAGCGCCGGCAGAGTGCCCTCGACGCCCAGACCGCCGATCGAGTGCCAACAGCGGCGGCCGCGCCGACTCAGCGCGTCCGCTACCAGCGACCCACCGGGCGGGATCTCACCGACCTCATTACCCCCCGGTACCAGCCTCCAGGCCGAACCTGACGGCGTCCCGAACACAATCTGGTTGCGGCTCGGCGATGGTGCCTACCTTCGCTGGCCACACGGCGCCGACAGGGAACGCGAACGAGTAGGCCAGGGCGCGCCTCTAGGTGAGTGCCGAAGAAGTGATCTTCGGCAGCCTGGGAAACAGGGCCCGGTCGGCATCCCTTGTCAGTGTGGAGGTGGCCTCGAGCCGAGGTGAAGACGGGCGCGAGCAAGGGGCTCAGCCCTCGGTGAGGCTGGCGATAGCCGGGTCGATGGCGAACAGGCGCTTGACGTTCAACATGCCGGCGATCAGGCGCTGTTGGAGCAGCACCTTGCGGGCACCGCGGTAGCGGGCCTTGCCCATCCCGTGCCGCTTGCCCTCGGCCAGCTTCCGTTCGATCACCGCCCGGCGACGCAGCTTCCGCATCGTCGGAGGACGAGCCTGCTCCGCCCGTGCCGCCTGCAGGCGCGCTTCGTGGAAGTTGAGGGTGAGCCAGCGGCCGTGGCGGCTCGTGGTGCAGCGGGACCTGAGCGGGCAGGCGTCGCACAGCTCGTCGGCGAACTTCAAGACCGTGACGGCACGGCGCTTGTGGTCGCGCCCGGTGCCGGTGGTCGTCGTGGTGTGCCCCGCCGGGCAGGTGGCGGAGGGGACGTCTGGGTTGATGCTGAAGTCGGTCTTGACGAAGCGGCCCGTTGGCGTGGGTGCCTGTGCCTTGGCGGTGACCTTGGCCCCGAGGTGCTGCACGGCCTCGCGTGTGTCGCCGTCGCCGTAAGCGGTATCGCCCAGCACCTCGGCGACGGGGACGCCTGCCGCCTTGGCCTCGGCCACCAGCGGAGCGGCCTCGGGCCCGTCGGGATCGTTGGCGGGCGTGACCGCCACCCCCAGCACCATCTCGGTGTCGTGGTCGGTGAGGAGGTGGGCCTTGTAGCCGTCGACGCGCTTGGAGGGGCTCTTGCGGCCGTGGCGCATCTCGGGGTCGACCACCGACACCACCCGGTCGGCGGCCACCCCCCGGCGGATGGCCGGCCCGCCGCCGTCGGCGGGGTCCTCTTCGACGTCCTGGTCCACGATGCGCACCAGCAGGTCGCGCGCCTCGGCCAGGTCCTCGTCGCCGGCGGTGGCGGCCAGCACGGCGCGGGCCAGCGCCACGAGCTCACCCAGGTGGGCCCGGCGGGCGTCGGCGTCGGCCCAGTCGATGCGGGCCTTGTTGCGGCACAGGCGGTTGATGCTGCGCCGCAGGCGCTTCACGATGCGGTCGCCGGCGGCGTCGCCCAGGCGGGTGATGGCCTGGCGCAGCAGGCTGAAGGTGTCGGCCACCGCGGCGGCGCCCATCACGCCGGTGGAGTCGACGATGCCCAGCACCCGCTTGGGGAACAGCCCGGCGGCCACGGCCCGCTCGACGGTGGCGCGCAGCACCCGTTCGTCGGCGTCGTTGACCATGAGCCGGGTGCGGAACACCGACAGGGTGGTGTGGTGGAACGGGATGTCGTCGGCCTCGAGGCCCAAAGCCCGCTTCCAGTCCAGGTCCTTGGCCGCCCGCCGGGCCGCCTCCCGGTCGCTGACGTCGTCGCGCACCTGCAGCAGGACGGCCTTCATCAGCAGCGACGGCGGGATCGACGGGCGACCCATGCCCGTCGCGTAGCAGTCGGCAAAGTCCTCGTCGCAGATCAGCTCGTCGCCGTGGGCCGCCATCCGGGCGTAGAACGACGAGTCGTCGCCCTCGAACAGCCTGGCCAGCAGCGAATCCACCCCGAGGAGGCTCCCTTGGCGGTCAACCGTCCCCAGCATCTTGCCCCCGAGAGCTCATGAAGCGAGTCTGAAGGCTTGCTCACCAAATCGCGAGCATCGAACATGCGTACGACGAGCCCTGCCGACTTTTTCGGCACTCACCTAGGTGCGGTGCCCAGTCGGCTCGTCATCCGCGCTCGCTGCCACCCGTAGTGCCTCGCGATTCTCATGACGGGCGTCGTACCACTGGCATCGTTCCGGCGTCCCGAACGCCGATCCCGTACCGGGATCCGTGGGTCCGCGGCAGGGAGGTGCGAACCCATATCGCTGCCGATCTCTGCCGGCGCCGCCGGGACCGGCCGTACCCGGCAGTCCAGCGCCGCAGCGTCGGCACGCCACCGGTCCGAGCGCGAGGGTGGTCCAACGCCCACGGGGGAAAACGGGCTTAGACCACAGGCCTATCGTCGACCGCGATGACAATGAACTACTCCACGACGCCGAGCTCTGAACAGCTGCGGACGCTGCCAACGGCCGAGCTGGCGATGATTTTGCTGGCCTCGCTCGGCGATCAGCCAAACCCGAACAACGTCCTACGCGGACACGAGCAGGCTCACAGCCACAACCGGGAGCCCGATGCCGATTTCCTCATGCAGCGAGTCAGCGACGCCTGGTCGTGGCTCGTGGCCAATGCACTTGTCGGACCGCACCATCGGAACACGTCGAGCGACCGGTATCGCGTCACGGACCGCGGACAACAAGTGATCGCAGCGGGGTCACCGGCAACGCTTCTGGCGGAACAGCGCCTGCCCGACGATCTGCATCAGCAGCTCGAGGAGGCGAGAAGCCAGTTTTGCGCTGGCAAATCTGAGATTGCCGTCTTCGCTGCTATGAGGCAGGTCGAGGTTCGACTGCGTGAGCTGTCTGGGGCCGGCAACGACATGATCGGAGTCGCTCTTGCACGACACGCCCTGAAGCCGGACGGCGGTCCACTCACCGACGATCGACTTGAGACTGGCGAGCGTGAAGCGATCAGCCACCTGTTCGCCGGCGCGCTGGGCGCCTTCAAG
The DNA here is from genome assembly GCA_030863015.1 of Actinomycetota bacterium. Classification (GTDB taxonomy): domain Bacteria; phylum Actinomycetota; class Actinomycetes; order Mycobacteriales; family Pseudonocardiaceae. The sequence continues at coordinate 161 of JALZCO010000161.1, read as the reverse complement.
AATCCCACGAGCCACAGGGTTGTCGACTTCGATGACCCTGCCGTTGCTGCTGACGTCATCCTCTTGGCGGACCTCCTGATGCGGTTACTCGACCAGCGCGCGAGTGGATAGTGCAGAGGCATACGCATGAAGTGACTGAGCGCTCAGCGGACCTCGGGCTC
>JALZCO010000153.1 GCA_030863015.1 Actinomycetota bacterium | reverse complement strand
CCTTGACCCGCAACGGAAAGCTGGACCGCAAAGCACTGCCCGCACCCGATGTCGACACGACACAGACCGGCTATGTCGCCCCGCGCACCGAGGTTGAGCAGGCTCTAGCCCAGATCTGGGCCGAGGTGCTCGGTGTGGATCGGGTTGGGGTTGAGGATAATTTCTTTGGTCTGGGTGGTGACTCAATTCTGAGTATTCAGGTGGTGTCCCGTGCCCGGCAGGCCGGTCTGCAATTGACGCCCAAGGACATTTTTCTCTATCAGACCATCGCCGAGCTTGCTGCCGGGGTCGACGTCCAATTCATGCCTGAGCTGGTGGGTGGCGACCTGATCGCCGGCCCCGCGCCGTTGACCCCGATTCAACGGTGGTTCTTTGAGACTTATGCCGACACCGCAAATCACTACGTGATGTCAGTGCTCGTGGAGCTGGGTGAGGATCTCGACGAGGACGCATTACGCGCAGCCGTCGAGGCGGTGGTGGCCCACCACGATGCACTGCGCATGCGGTTTCAGTTGATCAATGGTCGGTGGTCGCAGGACGTCGTTCCGGCTGAAACGGCTGAGGTGTTCGAGCGTCATGACCTGTCCTGCCTGGATCAGCAAGCGGTGCAGACGGTTATGGATCAGGCTGCGGTGTCTGCGCAGTCTAGACTGGACGTCGAAAATGGTCCGCTGCTGCGGATCGTGCTGTTTACCTTCGGCGCCGGGAAGCGCCCCCAGCTGTTTTGGGTCGTTCACCACTTGGTGGTCGATGGGGTGTCCTGGCGGATTTTATTGCAGGACCTGGATACCGCCTACCAGCAGATCGGGGGTGGCCATGAGGTCGATCTCGGCCTGAAGACCATCGCCTACAAGCAGTGGTCGCACCGGCTAATTGAGCATGTCCAAGCTGGTGGGCTCGACGGTGACCTGGCGTATTGGACCCAGGTGCCGGCCACCGCGGTGGCCGATCTTCCGGTGGAGCGTCTCGGGCCGAACACGTTCACCGCCAGCGGCGTTGTCTCCGTCCGGCTTGGCCGCGCGAAAACGGATGCGCTGTTGCGTCAGGTGCCGGGGGTGTATCGCACCCAGGTCAACGATGTGTTGCTGGCCGCATTGGGTCGGGTGCTGTCTCGGTGGACCGGGCGGGACAGAGTGCTGATCGGCATGGAAGGCCACGGCCGCGAGGAGATCCTTGACGGGGTGGACACCTCACGCACGGTGGGCTGGTTCACCACGGAGTTCCCCTTGGCGTTGCAGCTGCCGACCGGCGATTGGGGTGAGGTACTTAAATCGGTCAAGGAGCAGCTGCGGGCGGTGCCGCGTCGGGGTCTGAGCTATGGAGCGTTGCGTTACCTGACCCCATCTGGCTCGGCGGCCAGCGTCTTGCAGCAGGACCCACAGCCGCAGATCTCGTTCAACTATCACGGTCATTGGCACGCGGGATTCAGCACCGAGGGGCTCTCCCGCGCCTGGGGCAACAAGATCGGGCAGGACGTTGCTGGTCACAGCATCCGTTCCCACGTACTTGACCTTACCGGGATGGTTCAGAACGGGGAGCTGAAGCTGGCTTGGACCTACTCCAGGCACCTGCATGACGAGGCCACGGTGCAGCGGCTGGCTGAGGAGATGATCGAGGCGCTGGAGGAGATCGTCGAGCACTGCGCCCGGCCCGGGGTGGGTGGGCGGACCCCGTCGGACTTTCCGCTGGCCGGTCTGGACCAGGCAGCCGTGGACCGGATCGTTGGTGACGGGCGGGATGTGGAGGATATTTACCCGCTCACTCCGCTGCAGGCGGGGATGTTGTTCCACAACTTGATCGACACCGAAGGACGTGCCTACGTCAATCAAGTCTGTGTCCGGCTTTATGGGGTATCGGACCCGCAGGCGTTCGGTCAGGCATGGCAGCAGGTGGTCGACCGCACGCCGATCCTACGCAGCCGAGTGGTCTGGGACGGGGTGGATGAGCCGCTGCAGGTGGTGCACCGCCAGGTCGAGGTGCCGACGGTGTACTACGACTGGGTCGCTTTGTCCGAAGAGGACAGAAAATCCGAGCAGCGGCGGGTGCTGGCCGAAGACCACAGCATCGGCATGGACCTCACCAAGCCTCCGTTGCTTCGGCTGGCCATCGCACGGTTGTCCGAGGACGAGGTGCTGCTGGTTTGGGCCTCACACCACATCCTGCTAGACGGCTGGAGCACCGGCGAGGTTTTCGCTGAGGTGTGCGACCAGTACGCGGCCATGGTCAATCACCGGGTGCCCGAGCTGGTGGCTCGACGGCCGTTTCGGGAGTACCTGCAGTGGTTGCGCGCTCAGGACGAGGGCGAGGCGGAAAGGTACTGGCGTCGGGTGCTGGCAGGGTTTGAGTCGCCCACACCGTTGCCCTTGGACCGCCAGATCGTGGAGGCGCACCGCGCGGAGTCCTCAGAGTCGATCCCGATCGAGCTGCCCGTCGATTGGTCCAGCCAGTTACATGCGGTGGCCAAGCGCAGTGGGTTGACGCTGAACACGGTGGTCCAGGGTGTGTGGGCGTTGCTGCTGTCACGCTACAGTGGCGAGCAGGATGTGGTCTTCGGCACCACGGTGTCGGGCCGGCCAGCCGAGCTGCCCGGTGTCGAAAAGATGGTCGGCATGTTCATCAACACCGTGCCGACCCGGGTACAGGTGTCCGATGAGCAAGACGTGGTGTCCTGGCTGCGCCAGTTGCAAGCCGAGCAGGTGGAGTCCCGAAACTTCGATTTCGTTTCACTGGCTCAGCTACAGGCCGGGAGCAATCTGCCCGGCGGGACCAACCTGTTCGACAGCGTAGTGGTGTTCGAGAACTACCCCCTCCAGGGCACGTCGGATGACGCGGGTCTGCAAGTGCGTGAGGTTTACGGGTTCGACGCGACCACCTTCCCGCTCACCTTGAGCGCCTATCTCGACGATCGGTTGAGGTTCGACCTCGCCTATGACCCGGCGCTGTTCGATGCCGACACGGTTGAGCGTATGGCCGAGCGGCTGTGCATGCTGCTGACCGGAATCGCAGCC
>JALZCO010000109.1 GCA_030863015.1 Actinomycetota bacterium | reverse complement strand
GGGGGCCCAATCAACCGGGCTCGGGCAGCGGCGACACACCGGTCAGCGCCTTGCAACCCTGGGCGGCCCACAGTGCTGGTGCGAGCCGCCACTCTCGCCGTTCAAGCGTGCTGGTGAGGTTCTCGGTGAACATTGCCGCTAGCCCATGCGTGCGTGCGGCTGCGCGTTGATCGCGGGGTTTGGCAGGGTGATCGGCGTGAGTCGCTACCCGGCCCCCTGCGGCCCGACGGCCGCATTGCGGCCACCTCACCCTCCTGTGGCGCAAGCGGATGCGGCCCCGGGTGGACGTCAGCATCAAGTACCTGCGCAACCTTGGATATGGCGTGGTCATCGGGCGACTGCATGGACGGCTCCGCTGTCACAAGCACCCCCGCGTCCGCCCCGGACCGCCAAGCTCACCCCGATACTCGTTGACCCTGCGATCCGCGCCATTGTGCCGCCCTGTGGTGGGGAGCTGGCCATCGAATTGCTGCCGCTGCTCGATCTCGACGCGATCAGCGCGGTGGATCCGAGCGGGCTGTTAGGGCTGTTCCCAGCCCCGTCATCACCGAGGCGTCCTAGATAGTGGTCGCAGGTGCTCGCTGGCTGACGCCGACCGTTGGTGATGCGACGCGAAGCAGCTCCGCGTTGTCGTACACGGCACTCCCCGTCAACGCGCCGCCGCAGGCGCAAGTAGAGGGATTACTCGGCATACAGGTCCGTGAGGTCGGTCGTCAGCTGGGTCGCCTCGGCCGCCGAGATCCCAAACCGTGGCCATGCGCTCACGATGACAGCGGCTGGCGGAAATCACTCACGCCGTGTTTAGGTTCGGCAAGCGCTTTTGTCTAGCGGGTGGTGGAGACTAAGCGGAAGGGGTTCTGTGGGATGCGCCGCTGGGCGGCCATGGTTGCCTGGGTGGCCAGTGGCGACTAGGGAGGGCGGTATGTCGTTTGTGTCTCGCGGGTTCGCCCGTCGACGACGGGAGGCTCCGCCCGGGCGGTTGCCGCCTGGGCAGTACAACGTCGGGGACGGGTTTCCCGTGTTGTCGGCCGGCCCGACCCCTCGCACTTCGCTGGCTGACTGGGACTTTCGGGTGCAGGGTCAGATTGATGAGGCGCGCCGCTGGAGTTGGACAGAATTTCAGGGGCTGCCCCGGGAATCGGTGTCGGTTGATATCCATTGCGTGACCAGCTGGTCGAAGTTTGACACCCGGTGGGAGGGGGTGTCGGTGGACATCTTGCTCGCTGACGTTGTCACTGCCGCTGAGTTTGCGGTCGCGTTCAGCGACGGCGGCTACACGACGAACATGCCGCTGGCCGATCTCACCGGCGGTCAGGCCTGGGTGGTCGACACCTATGACGGTCAACCCCTGGAGCCCGAACACGGCGGACCGGCCCGACTGCTCATACCGCACCTGTACTTCTGGAAGTCCGCGAAATGGGTCCGCGGGCTCGTGCTGACTCTCGACGACGAGCCCGGGTTCTGGGAAACCTTCGGCTACCACAACTATGGCGACCCATGGCGAGAACAGCGATACGCCGGCGACTGAGCTGGCAACGCGCCGAAGTCCTCGCCCGGCACCGCGAGACCCGGCGCGCGTGGCGGCTTAGCCTGCGCCCCCCGGACTGGTCCGGGCACCTGGCGGGCCAGCACGTCGACGTGCGCCTGACCGCCGCCGATGGCTACACCGCGCAGCGCAGCTACTCCATCGCCTCCGCGCCGCAGCGACCTGGGATCGAGCTGATCGTGGAACGCCTAGACGACGGGGAGGTCTCGCCGTACCTCACCGACATTCTGCGCGAGGGCGACCTTCTCGAACTCCGCGGTCCGATCGGCGGTCACTTCATCTGGCCCACCGCCACGACCGGTCCGGTGCAGTTAATCGCCGGGGGATCCGGCGTGGCGCCCTTCTTGTCCATGCTCGGCCATCACCGCGCCACCGCAGGGTCACGACCGGTGCGGCTGCTGTACTCCGCACGAACGGTCAACGACATCATCGGGTGGGCCGAACTGGAGCACCAACCGGCCGCCGTCGAGGTGAACGTGACACTCACCCGCGGGGCCCCCGCGGGGTGGACCGGGCTTACCGGGCGAGTCGACGCGACGCTGCTGACCGCGCACACCGTCTCGCCAGCCCAAGCACCCCATCTGCTGGTATGCGGCCCGACCGGCTTCGTCGAAACCGTCGCCAGCGCGTTGATCGGCCTCGGTCATGACCCAGGCCAAATCAAGACCGAACGTTTCGGAGCAACCGGAGGCCCCTGATGACCGATCCCGACGAGGCGGCAGACCGGCGGCTAGACGCCAACGCCGCTGCCGGCCCGCTCGCCGAGCTGTTCACCGTAGACCTCACGGTCGCCGTGGCCACCTGCGTCGGGTGCGGCAACAGCGCGCCGCTGGCCGCACACTTGCTCTACGCCGATGCCCCCGCGCTGGTGGTGCGCTGCTCAGACTGCACCGGTGTGGTACTGCGC
>JALZCO010000101.1 GCA_030863015.1 Actinomycetota bacterium | reverse complement strand
GTGCGGCACAGCGTGACCACAAGGTGCCCATCGCCGGCTCGAAATATCCGCTGCCTCCACTGGACCTGGTGGTGCCGACGCCACCGCCTCGGCGCGCAGCAGTGACGTCCTCAGAGGTGACTAGCGGGGGCCCGCCGACGCAGGAGGACGGCCATGGGAATGCTTGATCCGGTCAAGGGTTTCGGGGTCACCTTCTCGACGATGTTCAAGAAGGTTGTGACCGAGGAGTATCCCGAGGTCAAGAAGATCACCGCACCGCGCTTCCACGGTAAGCACCAGCTCAATCGACACCCGGACGGGCTGGAGAAGTGCGTGGGTTGCGAGCTGTGCGCCTGGGCCTGCCCGGCGGACGCGATCTACGTCGAGGGCGCGGACAACACCGACGAGGAGCGCTACTCACCCGGAGAGCGTTACGGCGCGATATACCAGATCAACTATTTGCGCTGTATCGGCTGCGGCCTGTGCATCGAGGCCTGCCCGACCCGGGCGCTGACCATGACCAACGAGTACGAGCTGGCCGACGATAACCGTCGAGACCTCATCTACACCAAGGAAGACCTGCTCGCGCCGCTGCTGGACGGAATGGAGCAGCCCCCGCACCCGATGCGGTTGGGCGACAGTGAAGAGGACTACTACGTGCAGGGTCCGGCTTTGGAGCGGCGTACGGGTGGAGTGGGTGAGGAAGCACTGTGACCACGCTGGGCTTCCTGCTCGCACAGCAACCGCCGGTGCCGTTGCCTTCGCCGGTGTCGACCGACATCATCGGCCTTGGCGAGACAGTCGCGTTCTGGATCCTGGGTCCGCTCGCGCTGGCCGGCGGACTGGCCATGGTGTTCGCCCGCAATGCGGTGCACTCGGCGCTGTGGCTGGCGCAGGCCATGCTGTGTCTGGGTGCGCTGTACATGGTTCAACAAGCGCCGTTTCTGGGGTTTGTGCAGATCATCGTTTACACCGGTGCGATCATGATGCTGTTCCTGTTCGTGCTGATGCTGGTGGGCAAGGAAAGCGTCGACTCAGTGGTCGAGGTGCTGCGCGGTCAGCGGGTCGCCGCGGCGTTGGCCGGGATCGGGCTGGCCGCGCTCCTGGTGGCGATGCTGGGCCGGGCCTTGACCGGGGTCACCGCAGCGGGACTGATCGGGGTCAACACCACCAGCGGTGGCAACGTCGCCAACCTCGGTCGCATCCTGTTCACCGATTACCTGTTCCCCTTCGAGCTCACCTCGGCGTTGCTGATCACCGCCGCGGTGGGCGCGATGGTGTTGACGTTCACGGAGCGCACCAAGGAGAGCAGTCCGACCCAGCGGGAGCGGGTGGAGGCCCGGATCCGCGGCACCCGTCCCTCCCCACTGCCTGGGCCCGGCGTCTTCGCCACCGCTGACTCGGTGGCTACCCCCGCCCTGCTGCCGGACGGTTCGGTAGCCCCCGAGTCGCTGTCCGAGATCCTCGAGTCCACCTCCCGGGAGCGTCTGGACGACGACCTGCGCAGCGTGGCCGATGCTGGTGCGCAACCTGATTCTCGTGCTCTACGCGGGCCGGTGGAACGCACCGGACCCGAGGAGGGCGCGTGACGCCCACCTACTATCTGCTGCTGTCGGCGTTGCTGTTCACCATCGGCGCGGCCGGCGTGCTGGTGCGCCGCAACGCCGTCGTGGTGTTCATGTGCATCGAGCTGATGCTCAACGCGGTGAACCTGAGCCTGATCACTTTCTCCCGGATCAACGGCACCCTGGACGGGCAGATCATGGCGTTCTTCGTGATGGTCGTGGCTGCCGCCGAGGTGGTGGTCGGTTTGGCCATCATCATGGCGATCTTCAAGACCCGTCGCTCGGCCTCGGTCGACGAAGCAAACCTGCTCAAGTACTGAGGCCTGCTTGACAGGGCCGAAGCATTGTGACGAGAGACCTGCGTGGCGGCCCAATCGTTGACACGAAAGACCTGCTGAAGGGGGCGCGGTGACCGAGGTCTTGCCCGCGGGCGACGCGGCGCAGTACGCGTGGCTGCTCGTCGCGCTGCCGGCCTTCGGTGCGCTGGTACTGCTGGTTGGTGGCCGCCGCACCAATGCCTGGGGGCACCTGCTGGGCTGCGCGACGGTGCTCGCCTCTTTCGTTTACGGCGTCGTGCTGTTCTTCGAGTGGCTCTCGTTGGGCGCCGAGGAACGGACCCGGGAATTGGGGGTGGGCACCTGGTTTGGGGTCAATTCCCTACAGGTCGACTTCGGCCTGCGGCTGGACCCGCTGTCGCTGACCTTCGTGCTGCTCATCACCGGCGTCGGCGGGTTGATTCACCTCTACTCGATCGGCTACATGAGTCACGATCCTGGCCGGCGCCGGTTCTTCGGGTACTTCAACCTGTTCATCGTGGCGATGCTCATCCTGGTGCTCGCGGACAACTTCGTCACGCTGTATCTCGGCTGGGAAGGCGTGGGTCTGGCTTCCTACCTGCTCATCGGCTGGTATCAGGACCGCCCGAGCGCGGCCACGGCGGCGAAGAAGGCGTTCCTGATGAACCGGGTCGGCGACGTCGGCCTGGCCATCGCGATCTTCCTGATCTGGCGGTCTCTGGGCACCGTGCA
>JALZCO010000078.1 GCA_030863015.1 Actinomycetota bacterium | reverse complement strand
GGTTCGCCCTTGGCCTCAGGTACGACGGAGAGGCAATCGATCGGAGGGTGAGAGGTCATACCGCAGCAGGAGCCGCGATATGACCGCTGGCTGGCGTAGCTTTCGGAAGGGTGGCATCAGCTGACGTCGACGTCTAGATCTACGGTGCAGTCAAGGATAATCCGGTCCGCTGGTATCGTGATCTTGGCGACCTCCACTACCTCATTCCGATAGGACCCGGCCAGCATGCGGTGGGTAATCATGAGCACCGGCACGCCCGGCGGGATTCGAAGGGCGTTCGCCTCCTCCGGAAGCGGCATGCGCGCGGCGACCGATTCCTCCACACGAGAAACGATCTTGTGCAGGGTCGCGAGTTGCGCGATGTTTCCGCCGGGCGAGGGCTCGTTCGCAGAGTCTGCAACGGGCGTTCCGCCGACGAGGCTGAGCAGAAGATAGGACCTGCTCATCTGCTGCAGCTGGCCCTCCGCGTAGAAGACGAAGCGGCGATCTAGGACGGGTGTACCTAGGTAGACGTCGAAGAGTTTGGCTATCTCCTCGTCTGCGCCGGTTCCCCCGAAGTCTTGTCTAGCCGGTAGTCAGACCGTTGGATGCCCTGTCACGGGTGGTCCAGGTGTACCGTCGACGACCATCCCCCCTCAGTTCCCCGGTCCAGGTGACGATGCGGGTAGGTCGTCCGGCGCCCTGACGGTCTCGGTGGCCCTGGTGGTTCTTGTCGTCGGTGTGCGGTTGCAGCGTGCGGCAAGTATTCGCGTCTGCACCGCCACCCGGAGCGCTACACCGCTCCGAGGTGATCGTTAATTCTCCGTGGATACACCGTCTCGTACGCAGTACTGATCACGCCAGCCACCACAGCAGCGCTAGGGCGGCCATCAGCACGATCGCCGCAACAAGCATCAGCACTTGACACAGCATTGCCGCTGGGTCCGATTCTTGGGATAGGTGCAGATGAGTAGTGGCCATGGGACTGACAGTAGCCAGAGGGTGGTTACCGTCTTGCCTACGTTCAGTTAACCGCAGGTAAAAACTCGCGCCACATAGCGGACTATGCTGCCCTGCTTGGGGGTCAGTGAACATCCGAATAACCATCTGCCAAACTAACCTGCCCCTTCTGGCTGGTTCCCCCAGCTTGGTGGGAGCCGTCGGATGACTGGCTACTTCCACCACCAAGGTCGCAGCCCACAGCCTTTGTCGCCGGGCGACGGGCACCCCCGCATCTACGCGCGCCGTTTCAACCTGGCGAAGCTTCTTACGGCTCCAAAGAGCCCAACGCAAACGCCTGTATCAGCCAGAATGCCGCTCTGCCAACGAAGTGGCGGAACTGCGGACGCGGGTTGCCGAGCTTGCTCTGCTGGCACCGGTGCATCCGCCTGTCACGCTGCCCAGTCCGCAGCCCTATGGCCGGCTATCCCCTGGCACCAGCACAGCAGCCCCAGCTCCCACGCAAGCCACAGGATGCTGGGGCGAACTCCACCACAGCCCGTCCCGACGCTGCTGGCCCGCCACCCACTCAGCCGCCGTCTGTAATGGGAAAACCCCGCCGGAAATGGCCATGGATCGTTGGGCGCATTATCCTACTGTTCGTCATCATCATCGGCATCGCTGGCGGTAACAAAACAGACGTCCCGCCGACCACGCAACACCTACACCGGAAGCGCAAGCACCGACCGGTCCAATTCAGGTCACCGTGCCCGGCGATCTGATCGGAAACAACGCGCAGCTTGCCGATGACGAACTTCGCAAGCTTGGCATCATCGATATCAGCTATGCCTCTCAGGAGGCCGATAGCACATTTGCCCCGCCGCTCCAGAACTGGACCGTGACCAAGGTAGAACCTGTCTGGCATAGCGGTGTTCACCCAACACAATCATGATCGCTGTAACCAAGAAGCCCCGAGCCGTGGCACCAGTCGTCCGCCAGTGGAAACAAGGCCTGTGGCAAGCGCATGACTAGATAGCCCACAACGCCCCTTCCGCGGTAACCGAGGCCTCGTGGTGCCAACGGAGAAATCGATAGATCTGCCGAGCCCATTGTCAGATCATCTCTGATGACGGATCAATGGTATGCCCACGCACGGACCAGGGAGCGTCGTCATGCGGAGAACTCTTTCGGTATTGCTGTGTAGCGTGACCGTGGCCATGGTGCCCGCTGCGGCGTCGGCAACGCCGGGGTCCGGCGTCAACGGCACCGTGCTCGGCAAGGGCACGTCCAACGACACGATCGAGGTCAGAAATGAGGGCCGGACCGACATTGTGGTTCGCCATATCGTCATCGAGCCAGGCGGCTCCACCGGGTGGCATGACCACCCTGGTGAGCTGATCGCCGCGGTGCACAAGGGCACGCTGACCCGCACCCTCGAAGACTGCTCGGTACAGGTCAGTTCAGCTGGTCAGTCCTTGGCCGAGGCCGCCGGAGACAGCCACGCGCATTCAGGGCGCAACCTTGGCACCGAACCAGTCGAACTCTACGTCACCTACGTGATCCCGACCGGTGCTCCGCTGTCAATCGATGCACACGATCCTGGCTGCGCATAGCCGGTCGCGCTGTCAGCCGCCGAACGGTCCGCCTTCGGGTAGCCGCAGGTCGGGCTTGTCAACTTCTTCAATGTTCACGTCTTTGAAGGTGATCACGCGGACGTTCTTCACGAACCGGGCGGGCCGGTACATGTCCCACACCCACGCATCTGACATCCGCACCTCGAAGTAGACCTCACCGTCGGCGTTACGGGCCTGCACGTCCACCGCATTGGCCAGGTAGAAGCGTCGTTCGGTCTCGACAACGTAGGCGAACTGACTGACGACGTCGCGGTACTCCTTGTACAGCGACAGTTCCATCTCGGTCTCGTACTTCTCGAGATCCTCAGCGCTCATCGACAGCCCATCGGTCGCTTCATCAGGTGCTGATCCTCCTGCTCGTGCCGTCACGTGGTCGGCCATTCCCCATTGTGGACCACTGCTGGCTCCACGATCGGCTCCACTCCCGGCCGTACTAGCGGCCAGGGTCTGGCCCGTGCCGTCCGGCGCGGTGGAGCGGTCAAGCCGTGCATGCGTGCCGCCAGCGCAACATTGATGTAGCTGAACCGATGCTCCGTCGACGGCCCATGCCCCAGCAGGGAGGAATTGTGCTCGGACGTGCAGTAACCCTTGTGCTCATCGAAGCCATACCAGGGCGTCCGTTCATGCAGCTCGCACATGATGCGGTCGCGGGTTACCTTGGCGAGCACCGAGGCCGCCGCCACACAGGCCGCGGCCCGATCTCCGCCGATCACCGCCATGTTCGGGGCGGTCAGGCCGGGCACTCGAAACCCGTCGGTGAGCACGTAACCGGGGTGCACCGGAAGGCCCGCGACGGCACGACGCATGCCTTCGAGATTGGCCGCGTGCAAGCCCAGCGAGTCGATCATGTCGGGCGGGATCACGACCACACTACGCGCCACTGCCCTGGCGATGATCAAGTCGTGATAGTGCTCCCGGCGGGCCGCGGTGAGCAGCTTGGAGTCCGTCAAGCCGTCCAGGGCCGCCGCGTCGGCCGGCCGAAGCACGCATGCTGCCACCACCAGCGGCCCGGCACACGCCCCTCGCCCGGCCTCGTCCACTCCAGCGACCGGACCCAGGCCCTTGCGGTGCAGGACCGCCTGCAGGGTCCACGTCCCGCCGTCCCTGCGCACCACCGCCCTGGGCGGGCGTGGCAGGGCCTGACGGGTACGTGGCGCCGCGGCAGGCACGGTACCCTCAGCCGCGCCTGCGGGCAACCACCCGCTCACGCAGGACATAGCCGCTCCGTAGTACGGGCCAGCTCAGCACCAGGCCAGCGCCCAACGACAGGTCGCCGGGCCACGAAGGCCCGGCAGGCACCGGTGCGCCCAGCACCGTGGTTTTCTGGGGATCGGCGTCGGGGATGCCCTGCCACCGCCCGATCGGAAGTACGATCAGGCGCGCCTTACCGATGACATTGTCCACCGGCACAGTGCCGAACCTCTCGTCAGCGACGTGCCGGCGCGAGTCGGCACTGTTGTTTCGGTTGTCCCCCATCATCCATAAACCACCTGGAGGTACCGTGACCGGGCCGAACTCCTCCTGGGGCTCACTGCCGAGGAACACGGCGTAGGGCTCGGTCAGCGCGGCCCCGTCGACCATGACGCGGTTCTGCTGATCACAGCACTGCACGGTCTGGTTCTCCACGGCGATCACCCGCTTGACGAAGTCCCGCTCGTCCGGTGGGGCG
>JALZCO010000069.1 GCA_030863015.1 Actinomycetota bacterium | reverse complement strand
GATCTAGGTGAGGCGGTCCAGGGTGTCGTGGACCCGCCAGGCCTTCGAGAGCTGCCGCCGGAAGGACTCGACCGACTGCGATATGGGAACGCCAGGGCCTCCTTGATGATCTGGTCAAATGTTCCATCCTCGTGGGCGCGCGGCGTGTGAATCCAGAGGAAGAAGGCCTCGAGCCTGGCCCGCTCGCTCGGCGAGTCGCCGCTGAGCCAGTTTCTTCAACGTATTGCCGAACTGGAGTTTCTGCGTAGCGGGAGGGATCGGCGTTGAGCGATAAGTACGCTTGGCTGGCTGCAGGTGCGGACGACCCACTTCGGTGCGAACATTGATAAGTGGGCATCCTCGTCCACCGATCAGCGGTGAGCCTAACGCCCACACCGCGTCGGATGCTTCTGTGACGCTCCGCGGGCACCCGGACGGGAGCGCCGTGTCCCGCACAGATGCCGCCGGGCCGACCAAGGAGGTCACCATGCTCGCCATCGTCGCCGCCATCCTGTTCGCGCTCGCCCTGGTGCTCCATATAGCCGGAGTTGCGCTCGGCCCGATCGACGCCACTGCCTTCATGTTGGCCGGGCTGCTGTGCCTCGCGCTGCAGCTGGCCGGAGTCGGCGCTGGCACGAGGAGCCGTAGCCGCCTCTGAGATGCGGCTTTGGGACTACACCACAAACGCTCGAGCAGTGATTTAGTGCTGGTACCCGGTTGTTCCCGCACTCGGGTCTGCCCTTCACTGATGGTGTGGTCCACCTCACAGGGGAGGCCACCGCAGCGGCAGGAGGCTGAGATGGCGCATGAGCTGAACTGCCCGCACTGCGGATGCCCGCTGCTAGCGACTCGCAGTTCTGTCCAGGTACCTGAGGTGGAGACCATCGAGGTACTCCATCGCGAGATTGACCTTCTACGCGCCACAGTCGCGCGGCTGCGCGGCGCGGGGTTCAACACTGTCAATCGGATCGCTGGCACGAACCCGGCGGCATCTTGATCGGTCGCTGTGGTCCCGGGCGGCGCCGTTGGTTCACGCCGCTCGCTCCTGTCCGGAACACACAGCAGCGACTACGGACGACGAAGGGCAGTGGCCGTGCTGGTTGATTTCCGCCCCACCGGCAAGCTCCGCGGCAAGAAACCCGTGGACGTGACCGCCGCGCTGGGCCCGGTGCTGGACGCGCTCGCCGAGGATTCGGTGGACCTGTCCCGGGTTCGCGTGGTGTGTGACTGGGTCCAGTACCGCAACAACTTCCGCGACGTCGTCGACATCCGGCCGATCCTGGCGGCCCACGGCAGCGACTCGGTGCTGGAGCCGGTGCCGCTGGCGGCGGTGGTGACCGAGGACGAGATGGAGGTCGCGATCGACGTCCGCCGCAGCTCCGACGTGCCGCTCAAGGAACTCACCAGTAACCTGATCCGGGCCAGCTACGGCGATGCCGAGCCGTCCCGGATCCATCTCGAGCCGTGGCTGGCCACCAGCGCCAGCGTGATCTGGGACTTCAATGCGCTGTACTGGAAGGCGCTGGACCTGTGGGAGCAGGCCACTGGCCAGGCCTACGAGTCGGCCCTGCCGGGCGGGGAGAGCGACGCGCGCAACCGGGATTCGGTGCGCGAGATCATCACCGACCTGTTCGCGCTGTGGGATTCGCTGGCCGAGCGCAATGCGCTGCCCGAAGAGCTCTACGTGGTCGAGATCGGGCCTGGCAACGGCAATCAGGCTACGACCTGGCTCGACGAATTCATCAAACTGGATCGCAATCACGGCAAGGAGTACTACCGGCGGCTGCACTACCTGATGTGTGACTACTCGCCGCACGTGCTGGAACTCGCCCGGGCCGCGGTGGCCCACCACGCCGAGCACGTCAGCTCGTTCGTGCTGGACGCCACCCAGCCCCGTACCGCGCTGGGCTTCCTGCGCTACAAGGTGTTCCTGATCTACATCTCCAACGTCTATGACAACCTGCCTACCGACGAGGTCGCGCAGATCGGTGGCCGCACCTACATCGTGCAGACCAGGGCCTACCTTCCCAAAGAGGCCGCCGCCGAGATCGGGGAGCTGGTCTCGACCCAACCCGACGGCTTACCGCAATTGATCCGCAAGTTGCTGCGGCTGGGTCCGGCCCTGCTCGCGGAGGCTGCGCCTGCGCAATGTGCATCGGTCGAGGCGGCGGTGGAGTTCTGGCGCCGTATCTGGGAGGCGTTGCGCTTGGAGGAGCGGTACCTGCCGCTGGCGGGCCTGGACCTCTACCGGATCGCTCCGACGGTGAGCGGGGAGATGCTGCGCCCCTTGCTGGAGTCCGGCGCCACCATCCGGATGCACGTCAACAACGGCGCGGTGGCCAGCTTCGTGGATACCATCCCGCTGTTGCATCCCTACGGTCGGCTGATCTGCCACGACCTGTTCGTCACCGACGTACATGCTTACCGGACCGGTTTCCGCGGACCCGGCAAGTACGACGGCTCGGTGGTGAACTGGCTCAACGGTCCGCTGCTGGCTCATATCGGGCGCCGGAAGGGCTTCGAGGTGGACTTCCAGCGGTTCGCGCACCGGAGTGGCACCAACATTGTCACCATGACCGCCCAGGTGAGGGACTGATATGACCCTCCTGCTGCCCACTACCGTCGTCGGGTCGTACTCGGTCCCCGAATGGCTCGAGCGCCTCAAGACCGACTACTACCGCAACCGGATCAGCCGCAGCCATCTCGGCGAGATCCATGACATGGCGATCAAGGCAGCGCTCAAAGATCAGGAGATAGCCGGGATCGACATCGTCTCCGACGGGGAACTGCGCCGGGACAACGACATCGACTACCTGCTGGCCCGGATACCGGGAGTGCAGATCCCGGTGACCGTCAAGTCGTTCTATTACGACTACTACGACATCGTCGTCGCCGATCCGTTGCCGACCGACCCGCCCCCGCTGGGCCTCGCAGACGACTATCGCTTCACCCGTCAGTACACGGACCGTCCGGTCAAATTCTCCTTCACTGGGCCGTTCTCACTGTCCCACCGGGTCCAGAACAAGGCGTATTCCGATTCCGCAGATCTGGTTCGGGCGCTGGCGCAGGTGCTCAATGCCGAGGCGCGGGCGCTGGCCGATGCGGGTGCGAAGCTGTTACAGATCGACGAGCCGTTCTTGGCCGGCTATCCCGAGGATGTGGAGGTGGCGGTAGAGGCAATCAATATCGTGACCCGCGGCATCGACGTCACCTGGGGGCTGCATGTCTGCTACGGCAACCGCTACGCGCGGCCGTCGTGGGAAGGGCACTACGACTTCCTGTTCCCCGCGGTACTCGACGCGAACGTGCACCAACTCATCCTCGAGTTCGGCCGCAAAGGCTACGAGGATCTGCATGTGATCCAGCAGCTCGGTTGGGACCGCGCGCTGGGACTCGGCGTGGTGGACGTCAAGACCGAGCAGGTCGAGTCAGCGGATCTCATCGCCCAGCGCATCAGCAAGGCGCTGGAAACTTTCCCGGCGGAGAAGTTGATAATCAATCCAGACTGCGGGCTGCGCAATCTGCCCGCTGACGTCGCCAGGTCGAAGCTAGCGGCGATGGTTGAAGGGACGGTCGCGGTGCGCCGCACACTGCCTGCCCAACCTGAAAACCAGTCCGATGGACACAAATCCCCGGAACCCCGGACAGAACCCCCAGTGGCACCGTCACACGTGACACCGTCGGAACCGACCGTCGAGCAAGGAGCGTGATCTGCGTGACCCAGCTGGAGAGCATCGAGTACCTGTTCACCTCCGAGTCGGTGACCGAGGGCCACCCGGACAAGATGGCCGACCAGATCTCCGACGCTGTGCTGGACGCGGCGTTGACCATGGACCCGAATTCGCGGGTGGCCTGCGAGACCCTGATCACCACTGGGATGGTCGTACTGGCGGGCGAGATCACCACCCCAGGGATGCTGGACTACACCCAGATCGTGCGCGACATGATCTGCCAGATCGGCTATGACAACGGAACCTACGGCTTCGACGGGCACAGCTGCGCGGTGATGACCGCGCTGGACAAGCAGTCGCCGGACATCGCCCAGGGTGTCGACATGGCCGCGGAGCGGCGCGGGAAGCTGTCCGAGGACGAACTGGACAGCGCCGGTGCGGGGGACCAGGGAATGATGTTCGGGTACGCCACGAACGAGACCCCCGAGCTGATGCCGATGCCGATCGCGCTGGCACATCGGCTGTCCCAGCGGCTGGCCAAGGTACGCAAGGACGGCACGCTGCCCTACCTGCGGCCCGACGGCAAGACCCAGGTCACCGTCCGCTACCGGGATCACGTGCCGGTTGGAGTGGAGAAGGTGCTGATCTCCACCCAGCACGCCGAGGAGGTCACCTCCGAGCAGATCCGGGCGGACCTATGGGAGCACGTGATTCTCGCGGTGCTACCCGCCGGCTTCTACGATGAGGCCGAGCTGGCACGCAACCTGTTCATCAACCCGACCGGGCGATTCGTGATCGGCGGTCCGGTCGGGGATGCCGGGCTGACCGGCCGGAAGATCATCGTGGACACCTATGGCGGGTTCGCCCGGCACGGTGGTGGAGCCTTCTCCGGGAAGGATCCGTCCAAGGTGGACCGCTCCGCGGCCTACGCGGCCCGTTACGTGGCCAAGAACGTCGTGGCCGCGGGCCTGGCCGACCGGGCCGAGGTGCAGGTGGCCTACGCGATCGGTGTGGCCCGACCGCTGTCGTTGCTGGTGGAGACCTTTGGCACCGAGCAGGTGCCGCGCACGACCATCGAGAAGCTGGTGGGCGAGCACTTCGACCTGCGTCCCGCGGCGTTCCGCAGCTACCTGGGACTGCACCGGCCGATCTACGCTAAGACGGCAGCCTACGGCCACTTCGGTCGCGACGACCCGGACTTCACCTGGGAGCGGACCGACAAGGCGGCGGAATTGCGCGAGTCCGCCGGGTTGCCCGCCAGCACGCAGCCAGCAATCGTCTAACGGGTCTACGGGAGGCAATGGTGGGCATCATCGTCACCGGGTCGATCGCGACTGACTATCTGATGGTCTTCCCGGGCCGGTTCGTCGATCAGATCGTGCCTGATCAGCTGGAGAACCTCTCGGTGTCTTTCCTGGTCGAAGAGCTGGCGATCCATCGTGGCGGCGCGGCCGCCAACATCGCGTTCAACCTGGGTTGCCTCGGGCTGGCGCCGGCGTTGGTGGGTGCGGTCGGTGCCGACTTCGCCGAGTACGGGCAATGGCTGTCGGCGCATGGGGTGGACACCAGCGCGGTGCACGTCTCACAGACCAAGCACACCGCCCGATTCCAGTGCACCACCGACTCCGATCAGAACCAGATTGCCTCGTTCTACGCCGGTGCGATGAGTGAGTCCCGCGAAATCGAACTGAAGCCGATCGTGGACCGCTTGGGCGGCACCGATCTCGTGGTGGTGGGGCCCAGCGACCCGGCGGCCATGCTGCGGCACACTCAGGAGTGCCGGGATCTGGGTTACCCGTTTGCCGCCGACCCCTCCCAGCAGCTCACCTCGCTGGAAGGTGACCAGATCAAGCAGCTGGTCGAGGGGGCGACCTACCTGTTCACCAACGCCTACGAGCGGGGACTGCTGGAACGCAAGACCGGCTGGTCCGAGGAGGACATCCTGTCGCGGGTGGACGTCTCTGTGATGACCCGCGGCGCCAAGGGTGTGACGGTGCAGCGCCCGGGCGAACCGGTCATCTCGGTGACACCGCCCCAGGAGCTGGCCAAGGCGGATCCCACCGGCGTCGGTGATGCGTTCCGAGCCGGCTTCCTGGCCGGGGCCCAATGGGGTATGACTGACGAGCGGGCCGCCCAGCTTGGTTGCATGCTGGCCACGCTGGTGATTGAGTCGGTGGGGACCCAGGAGCACAGTTTCGAACCCGAGACGTTCATGGAGCGATTCAGCGAAGCTTACGGACCCGACAGCGCGGCCGAGGTGGCTGACCACGTGCGCGCGTGACCACTAATTTCGAGCCAAGGAGTACATTTCGATGACTGTGGCGCCTGCCGCTGAGAAAAAGCTACAGAGCCGCGCTGGTATTGACTTCGCTGTTGCGGATTTGAGTCTGGCCGATTTCGGGCGCAATGAGATCCGGTTGGCGCAGCATGAGATGCCGGGTTTGATGGCACTGCGGCGGGAGTATGCCGAGGTATACCCGTTGCGTGGGGCGCGGATTTCGGGATCGTTGCATATGACGGTCCAAACTGCGGTGCTGATCGAGACCCTGGTCAGTCTCGGTGCCGAGGTGCGGTGGGCATCGTGCAACATCTTCTCCACCCAGGATCATGCCGCGGCGGCAGTCGTGGTGGGCCCGCACGGCAGCGCGGAGGAGCCGCGCGGGGTGGCGTGTTTCGCCTGGAAGGGTGAGACATTGACGGAGTACTGGTGGTGCGCCGAGCAGATGTTGACCTGGCCCGACGGGCAGGGGCCGAACATGATCCTGGACGACGGGGGAGACGCGACCC
>JALZCO010000060.1 GCA_030863015.1 Actinomycetota bacterium | reverse complement strand
GGTGGCCGCCTGATCCCGGTACTGCGCACTGACCGCGACCACCACAAGGTCGACGCAACCGGCGGCCAGCAGCCCTTGCACGCAATGCCAGAGCAATGGGCGTCCCAGCAGTGGCACGAAAGCCTTGGGCATCCCTGCTGCCAACCGCACGCCTTGACCAGCAGCCGGTACCAGCGCGACGATCCGAGCCGGGGCGCGGGCTACCACCCGAGCAGCCGGTCGGCGTCAGGAGGCGGCGGCGAGGACCTCGTCGAGGAGCACCTCGGCATTGTCCTCGTTGGTGCCCTCGGCGAGCGCGAGCTCACTCACCAGAATCTGGCGGGCCTTCGCAAGCATGCGTTTCTCACCGGCCGACAGACCACGGTCACGCTCGCGACGCCACAGATCCCGGACCACTTCCGCCACTTTGTTGACGTCGCCAGAGGCGAGCTTCTCCAAGTTGGCCTTGTACCGCCGTGACCAGTTCGTCGGCTCCTCGGTATGGGGAGCACGCAGCACCTCGAAAACCCGGTCGAGGCCTTCCTGGCCGACCACGTCCCGGACGCCGACAACTTCGGCGTTGGCAGCGGGAACACGGACGGTAAGATCACCCTGAGCGACCTTGAGGACAAGGTACTTCTTTTCCTCGCCCTTGATCACTCGAGTTTCGATGGCCTCGATGAGAGCGGCACCGTGGTGCGGGTAGACGACGGTCTCTCCGACCTTAAAAACCATGTGTCCTCTGCCCCTTTCGCTACACCTAGGTTACCACGCCTGGAAATGGCCCTGCGCCGGGTATCACCGCGTCATCGCAGGTCAGAGGATCGACAACCGACTCCTACCTAGCCACGCTGCGCTCCCGCAGCTCAAGGTGACTCTACTGTAGACCGGCACCAGAACAGACATGAGCCCGTCGCCAGACCGGCACCGGGTGGGCCGGGTGCGTCGGAGCGCTGCGGCGATGGATAGGATTTGCCCTGGTCGGATGAGGCTGGCCACCGATGGCGAGCAAGACCTGAGGAGGACTTCGCCCGTGACCCGCCGGCACAGGTTGATGCGGCGTCGCTTGGCCGTCACCGCCCTGGTCGCCGCCTGCTGCGCCAGCGCACCGTCGCTGGTCGGCTGCAGCGCAGGTCAGATCACCCAGACCGACAGCCAAGTGGCCGCTGTGGACGGGACTCACGCTGACGTCGGGCAGAGCATTGCACTGCGCGACGTGCTGATCACCGCCCCGCCCCACGCCAACGGCACTTACCCGGCCGGGTCGAGCGTGCCGGTGCTGCTCACCATCGTCAACCAAGGCACCCGCGCCGACAGGCTGATCAACGTCACCTCCCCGGCAGCCAGCCAGGTGCTCGTCCTGGGCACCACCACGATCCCCCCCGGAACGAACGTCACCAGCACCGCCGGCTCGGCTTCAGCAGGTGTCCAGCCGCAGAGCCCACTGGTCGTCGGGCAGCTACGCATCGTGTTGACCACCAGCCAGCCGTTGCGCGCCGGGTTGAATACACCGATCACCTTCGTGTTCGAGAACGCAGGCACGGTGACCCTGCCGGTACCCATGGCGGTGCCCGTGGAGTCGGTGAGTGAGGCCACCGTCGTCGAGAGCGGCGAACACAGCGGTGAACACAGCGGCGGACACGGTTAAGTCGGCGCACCGCGCTGTCAGGGCGGGCCGATAGCGTCCGCGACCATGGCAAGGTCTCCGGTACATGCGCGCGCCATCCACCGCTGCACCGAATGCGGTCACGAGGTCTCCAAGTGGGTAGGGCGCTGCCCGGAGTGTCAGACGTGGGGCAGCGTGGTCGGTGCCGGTCCGCAACCGGTGACACGGGTCGCGGCCGGCCCTCCGTCATCCCCGGCCCGCCCGATCTCCCAGGTCGATCTGCATTCGGCACGAGCCACCGCCACCGGGGTGTCCGAACTCGACCGGGTACTCGGCGGTGGGCTGGTGGCCGGCGCGGTGGTCCTGCTGGCCGGCGAGCCCGGTGTCGGAAAGTCGACCTTGCTACTGGAGGTGGCGCACCGCTGCGCGCTGGCCGGCAGACGCTCCCTCTACGTGACCGGTGAAGAGTCTGCGGGCCAGGTACGGCTGCGGGCTCAGCGCACCGGCGCGCTGGACGACGAGCTGTTCCTGGCCGCCGAGTCCGACCTCGCCACGGTGCTCGGGCATCTCGACGCGGTCCATCCGGACCTGCTGATCGTCGATTCAGTGCAAACCATGTCCTGCCCCGGGGCCGAGGGCAGTCCAGGCGGGGCGTCCCAGGTCCGGGCGGTTGCCAGCGTGTTGATCACCACCGCCAAGCAGCGCGGGCTGCCGGTGGTGCTGGTCGGACACGTCACCAAGGACGGCACGGTGGCGGGCCCACGGGTGCTGGAACACCTGGTCGACGTCGTTCTGCAGTTCGACGGCGACCGCAACTCCACGCTGCGGATGGTCCGCGGCATCAAGAACCGGTTCGGGGCGGCCGACGAGGTCGGCTGTTTCGAACTCACCGATGACGGCATCACCGGCTTGCCCGACCCGTCCGGGCTGTTCCTGACCCGCCGCGATGGGGCCGTGCCTGGGACGGCGGTGACGGTGGTGGTGGAGGGCAAACGGCCGATGCTGGGTGAGGTCCAGGCACTGGTCGCGGAGTCCGCGCTGGCCAACCCGCGCCGCGCGGTCAGCGGTCTGGACTCTTCCCGGGTGGCGATGATTCTGGCGGTCACCGAACGCCGCGGCCGCGTGCGGTTGGCCGGTTCTGACGTGTACACCGCGACGGTGGGCGGGATGCGCGTGGTGGAGCCGGCGGCCGATCTCGCTGTCGCGCTGGCCGTCGCATCCGCGGCCGGCGACCTGCCGCTGCCTGCCCACACAGTCGCGATCGGCGAGGTTGGGCTGGCCGGCGAGGTCCGGCAGGTAACCGGGCTA
>JALZCO010000049.1 GCA_030863015.1 Actinomycetota bacterium | reverse complement strand
TGAGCAGCTCGTTGGTCCAGGTGATCCCGATCGCCGCGGACAGCCGGCTGCGCACCGCCGTGGCGTTCGAGCCGGGCGCCACGTCCTGGGGGAGCAGGGACACCGCGTCCCCGGTGGTGAGCACCTTGCCGGCCAGCGCCAACCGCAGCGTTTCGGGGCTCACCGAATTGCTGACGAGCGCCGAACCGCTGACGGTGATCGATCGAGCCGCGGGCACCTGCGCCGGTGTGAGGATCACTTCGGAGCCTTCGGTCAGCCCGAGGTTGGACAGCGTGAGATCGTCCAGGAGCGCGATTCCCGGGGCAGTTTGCCCCGCTGCGGCCAGCGCGGCGCTCACCCGAGCGCCGGTGAGCTGAACAGCATCCCAGGGCCGCAAACCCAGGGCGTCAAGCACCTCCGGGTGTAGCCGGACCACCCCGCGCCGCGCGTCCAGCGCCGAGGTGCTGAGCCTCGCGGTCAAGGTGATCTGTGGTGTACTCACGGCGTCCGAGCCTACGAGGCCCGGACCACATCCGGTGCTGTTGTCCAGTCTGGATCCAGACTGCAAAGACCGGGCGCGGGAGTACGGACGTGTATCCCCGGGTGGCAGCAGCGCTGGCGGTAGGTGTCCCCCGAGGTGCGCGGAGGGCCTCTCAGCACCGGACGTACGCCAGCCCGCCATGGCGGACCATCTACGCCATGGTCGGTTGATTTGCCGCAAGGTCCACCAGTAGCAACGCCGTGCCTACCATTGACCGAACTGCCGGCCGGGCTCCGTGCGGCGTCTCCGACGCCGAACGCCGAACAGGTCGCCGCCTGCGTCCGGGATGCCGCCACGGTCGGCATCCTGCTGTGGGCCGCCACAACGATCTCGCTGGACAAACCTGGGGCAAGATCAAGCGGTGGTAACGCTCAGCGGTGCATCAGCGCGAGCCGGCGAGGGTCATCGGCCAGCACTAGCACATCCGCGGCGGCCGGGTTGTGCTCGGTGTCGTAGCGGCGGTAGGCCGGCAGCGTCCAGTGCAGCTGCGGGTCCATCCTGCGGGCCAGCGCGGCGGCGGAGAGCTGCAGGTGCACGGTGAGCTCGGCTGGCAGACCTCGCCCGAGCAGCAGCGACCCGGCCAGCAGCAAGACCCCGTGGGCCGCCAGCTCGACCCGTTGTGCCCGATACGCTCGATCCACTCGGCTGTCCCACAGCCGGGGTAGCACCTGGCCGGAACCGGCGGGGCCGGCCGGCTCGAGAACCTCCCGGCGCAGGCCGGCTACGTCCAACCACCTGTGCAGCAACTCGTCAGGATCGGTGCGGCCGTGTTCCAGC
The DNA here is from genome assembly GCA_030863015.1 of Actinomycetota bacterium. Lineage (GTDB taxonomy): Bacteria > Actinomycetota > Actinomycetes > Mycobacteriales > Pseudonocardiaceae. The sequence goes on along the minus strand of JALZCO010000049.1, from coordinate 1,712 downwards.
CGCACCGAGGCCGGCCGCAGGAAGTCCGCGGCTGACACCCGCAGCACCGGTCGGCCGCGCAGCCGCAACACCTCGACCAGGGCGTCAGCCAGCGCAACCGGGTCGGTCGGCGCAGCGCCGTCGACGATGACCCGCACCCGACCGGGGAACCGCGTTGCCCGTTCGGCCAGCTCCTCGAGCAGTGCGGGCTCACGGATGGGTTGGACCCACACCCGTTCACACTCCTCCCGATTCCATGTCGACTCAAGCGTGGTGGCGGCTGCCGCTGGTCAAGCCGTAATACTGCGCCGGTGAATGACACCGTGCGCTACCAGCTCGATGGCCATGTCGCGACGATCACGTATCACCGCCCGGAGCGGCTCAACGCAATCGACGGCGCGATGCGGCGCGAACTGAACGAGGCGTTCAGTCGGTTCCGCGACGACGAGGACGCGTGGGTGGGCATCGTCACCGGTGCCGGCCGGGCGTTCTGCGCAGGGGCGGACCTACGCGGCCAGGGCGACCCGACCGGTGAGTTCCGGGGCACCTTCTGGGAACGCCCGACGGCGAACTCGTTCGAGAGCGGCTGGGAGATCTTCAAGCCGGTCATCGCAGCGGTCAACGGGTTCTGCCTCGGCTACGGGTTGACCTTGGTCACCTGGTGTGACTTCGTGATAGCCAGCGAGCGGGCGGAGTTTGGATTCCCCGAGGTCCGGATCGGGGTGCCGACGATCGTCGGGGCGATCCGGCTGCCTCGAAAGATCAACTGGCAATACGCGATGGAGTTGCTGCTCACAGGGGAGCGCATCGACGCCGCACGTGCCCACGAGATCGGTTTAGCCGGATGGGTGGTGCCGCACGGGGAGTTGATGGACGCTGCCCGATCGTTGGCTGATCGGCTGGTGCGTGGTGCGCCGCTGGCCGCGCGGTCGATCAAGGAGGTCGCGGTGCGCTCCGCTGACTTGCCGATGACTGATGCCATCCGGTTCGGCGAGACCATGCGCCGGGTGGTCGCCGCAACCGAGGACGCCGCCGAGGGCCGAGCCGCCGTGCTGGAGCAGCGGGATCCGGTGTGGCGAGGCCGGTAGGCGGGCCCCGCTGTGGCGGGCATGAGGGCCTGACCCACGGGCATGGGAGGCGGACACGCGGGTTTGGGGCCTGAGGGTTAGGGCCGCCAGCCGGGGCGCACCAGGCCTGCCTCGTACGCGATCACCACGAGCTGAGCGCGGTCCCGGGCGCCGAGCTTGACCATCGCGCGGCTGACATGAGTCTTGGCGGTTGCCGGGCTGACGAACAGCGTGCTGGCAATGTCCTCATTGGAAAGCCCTTGGGCGACCAGTGCCATGACCTCGCGTTCCCGATCGGTGAGCACGCTCAGCGCCGCGGTGTCCACCGGCTGCTTGGCGCGGGTGGCGAACTCGGCGATGAGCCGCCGGGTGACGCCCGGGGACAGCAGCGCATCGCCGCCGGCCACTGCCCGCACCCCGCTGATCAGGTCGGCCGGTTCGGTGTCCTTGACCAGGAAGCCGCTTGCGCCGGTGCGCAGCGCCTCGAAGACGTACTCGTCGAGCTCGAAGGTGGTCAGAATGACCACATGCACGCCCGTCAACCGGGGATCGGCGGCGATCTGCTTGGTCGCCGCGAGCCCGTCGGTGCCCGGCATCCTGATGTCCATCAGCACCACGTCGGGACGAAGCTCGACGGCCAGGGCGACGGCGGCAGCGCCGTCGCCC
>JALZCO010000036.1 GCA_030863015.1 Actinomycetota bacterium | reverse complement strand
CACCTCATGAGGTCGATGCGGGTAGCCGAGTTCGTAGTGGCCGCGGCGGAGGTAAGTTGGGCCCACCAACCGTGATGGCCGGTAGGCCCGTGCCGCGGGAGCGGGGTACTACGCCAACCCCTCCGTGAGATCAGCCGCCCTGGTCAGAATCGCCGCTAGGGACCGGGCGCTACTGGGCTGGATGTCCAGACGGAAGATCTTGGCCTCGTCATCGTGCGAAACGCACTAGCTGTATCACCCCACGGTGGTATTGGTTGGAGTGGCCTTGCAGTTCGGCCGATGTGTCCACTGGTAGCCGTAGTATGCGCTTGCGAGGCGGTGATCTCGTACCTCACGTCGTCGTCAGTTCTGGCGATCACGGCGGGGCCGATGTCACGGAAGCAGTAGTCGTGGTGTTCATCCATGTCGAGGGTCCCTCGACTGAACTTGCACCACGGTACGCACGGTGGGTACTCGATGGCCCGGTCGTTGTTGGAGGCCGACGGGCAGCCTGACTTCAGGTCGGTCCATGCCTCTGTAGAGCCACATCACCGGTGGGTGACGGCCAGCAGCACGCTATGTGAAGAGCCAGCCTGGGAGGGCGGCAAGAAGCATCCGAGTCAGCCAGCCATCGCCCTCGGCACGCTATGGGCTGCAGACCCAGCGGCCTGACCCACATTCGACAAGTCAGGGGCATCTGCGCCGGCGAGAACCACACCAGTCCCCGCCGCTCCAGCTTGTCTCCGGACATGACGGTTGCGCCGGCGGGCCACCGTCATCCCAGTCATGTAGGTGCCATCCCTGACTACATCATCTGATGTAGTTGATACATACTTCGTTCAGGGTATATTTCCTCGCGGACCCCAGATCGAGATGCTGCCATGGACATTTTAAGAGCTGACTAAGTCAGGATTAAGATCATCAGTAGCCCGTCCTATTAGCGTTTCGTCCTGTTGCTCACCTCAGAGCAGATTCCTCGGAAACGGAGGGGTACGCAACGACGACAGGGACAGGTAGGCGATCTAGTGGAATGCAGGTATCTACTGTTGGCAAGAAGCCGTGATCTGACCTGATCGATATCGACACGCAATGTAGAGAAAATCTTCGTAAGCAGCCCTGACCCTCGGCCGGCTCACGCCGGGAGGAGAACCCCAGGCACGTAGGAATGCGGCGGCGCAATGGTGCGGCACGGAGTGACACTCGTGTTGCCACAGACGAGGCCGGCTGAAAAGCCACCACCTTGGAGAATGAGTAAATGGCGGACTTCAACTTCAGTGTATTCACTGGTGCACAAGGGACCGATGTGGATGCTTCTGACCTGGTTGAGATACTGCAGGACGCGCTCCGTGCTGGAGGGCAGGCGAATCGGTGGGAATTTTCAACTAAGGGTCTGTGGTGCGGCGTAACTCCCCATGGGTACGTCGGACCACCACAGGGATGGAAGCTTCACCTCTCAGCAACGGTGTCTTCAGCCAAAACGGTGCTCACTCAGGCCCTTCCCCTGCTCCTAGAGGGTGGCTCCGCCTTCAAGTTCGCCGCTACGCTCACCCACATTGCGCAGTTGAATTCTCGCACCACTCCGCGGGGACATTCCGGAAAATTCATCACCATCTATCCCCAGAATGACGAAGAGGCCGTTGCTCTTGCCGAAAAGCTGCATCAGGCGACAGCAGGTCTTGCCGGCCCCCGTATCCTCTCGGATCGTCCCTATGCACCGGGCAGTCTCGTTCACTACCGTTACGGTGCATTCGTTGAGGAACGGAGGCTCTCGAACGACGGTCTGTACACGTGGGTGATCCTCGATCCGGAGGGCAACCCCGTGGAGGATCGGCGTATCGGGCAGTACGTGCCGCCGACCTGGGCCCGATGTCCGTTTCCCGAACCGGTAGGAAACGCCGTCTCGGGCACGAACAGCGGTAAGGGCGGCGTACTGGTCGGCGACCGCTTCCTGGTTCGAGAAGCGATCCGCCATGTCAACAAGGGCAGCGTCTATCGGGCGGTCGATACCGAGACTGGCGCTGATGCGATCATCAAAGAGGCGCGTCCCCACGTGGCTGCAGACGACACTGGGAAAGATGTGCGGGACTTGCTGCGAGCGGAGGCCCGAGCGCTCGAGAAGGTTGGGCCTCTTGGCGCTGCCCCTCAATTGCTGCTGCTCTTCGAGCAGAGCCAGCACCTTTTCCTCGCCGAAGAGCTCGTGCCGGGAGTATCCCTTCGTGAGTGGGTGCTCGACCGGATACGTCACGGCGGGTGGCGCCGCCACGTTCCCGGCACCTTGGAGATGGCTGACCGCCTGGTAGAGCTCATGGATGTGGCCCACAGCGCCGGCCTCATTCTTCGGGACTTCACTCCCAACAACATCATGGTGCTTCCCGACGGGCAGCTGCGGCTCATTGACCTGGAGCTGACGGTGTTGGCCGGGGAGCAAGAAGAGCTGATGGGCGCAGGGACGCCAGGCTATGGCGCTCCGGAGCAGATGGAGGGTGGTCCGGCAGCTGTCGAGGCCGATTACTACAGCCTTGGCGCCACCATCTGTTTCGTCGTCACCGGAAGTACTCCTGATTTCGTGGCGGACGTGCCGAAGAATCGACCATTGCGGGAGCGCCTGACGGAGTGGCTGGCAGCCCGGGAGACTCCGGCTGGCATCCGCGACCTGATCGTTGGCTTGATGGACGAAGAGCCTGGACGCCGTTGGCGGACTGCCGAAGCGAGAGATGCGCTGGCCGCGGCGCGCAAGTCTCCCTGGCGACAATTGCGAACTCGTCATTCGCCGGGGAGCGACCTCGGCAGTGAAGACGGTCGACTGGGCGACGAGCTGTGGCTGCAGGTCATCGATGGCAGCGTGAATTACCTACTTGCCTCGATGAATCCCGCTAACGACGAGCAGCTGTGGCCCGCGTCCTGTGCGCACGGGGCGGCCGATCCATGCGCTATCCAGCTCGGCACCGCCGGCATCCTTGGAGTGCTCACCAGGTGCTTTGTGCTCACTGGCGACCAGCGACTACCTGAGGCAATCGCCACCGCAGGCAGCTGGATCGACCAACGGCTGCGGGCAGATGGGAGACGATCCCCCGGACTCTACTTCGGCGAGGCGGGTATCGCATGGTCACTGTATGAAGCCGGGCGAGCACTCGAAGACGACCGGCTAAGCGAGCGGGGTCTGGCCCTTGCCGAAACTCTTCCGATGTCCGCGCCGAACCCTGACCTGACCCACGGCACCGCCGGTATCGGGCTCACATTCCTCCATCTCTGGCTCCGCACGCGCAACGAAGAATTCGCCCAGCGCCTAGGCAAGTCGGCCGACGATCTGATCGCGTCGGCCAGTGAGGAACCGTCAGGCATCAGCTGGGGCACGCCGGCTGCATTCGAGT
>JALZCO010000030.1 GCA_030863015.1 Actinomycetota bacterium | reverse complement strand
GGCTCACCCTCGGCGCCCGCCAGTCGTTCAGCGGTTTCCAGTACTGCGCACCCGGTGGTGTAACGGCCGTAATCGCCGACCAGCCGGGAACCGAAGCCATCGACCGTCTCGACCTGGGTGACGATGTCCAGCGTTCGCCCGCGGTAGAACTGCACATCGACGTGGCCGAACGGCTCCAGCCGCGCACCGAACTTCGATGAGGTTCGCCGCACACCCTTGGCCACCGCGCGCACCCGCCCGTGCCGGCGGGTCAGCAGCGTGACGATCCGATCGGTCTCGCCCAGCTTCTGCACCCGCAGCACCACCCCGGTGTCGCGGTACAGCTTCACCCGCTCATCGTCGCACTACCGACTCCCCCCACAGCGCAGGCGCAGCCGGGGCAAGGGCTCAGAAACCGAGCCGACGTAGCTGCTTGGGGTCGCGCTGCCAGTCCTTGGCTACCTTCACTCGCAGATCGAGGTACACCGAGATGCCCAGCAAAGCCTCGATCTGTCGACGAGCGCGGCTGCCAACCTCCTTGAGCCGCTGGCCACCCCGCCCGATCACGATCGCCTTCTGGCTGTCCCGCTCGACGTAGAGGTTCACGTAGACATCGACCAGGTCCGCCCGCCCCTCCCGGGGGGCCATTTCCTCCACCACGACGGCCAGTGAGTGCGGCAGCTCGTCGCGCACCCCTTCCAGGGCGGCCTCCCGCACCAGCTCTGCCACCAAGGTCAGCTCCGGTTCGTCGGTGAGCTCCCCGCCCGGGTACAGCGGCGGGGACTCCGGCATCCGAGCCAGCAGCAGGTCGGCGAGCAACCCCACCTGGAAACCGTCGACCGCAGACACCGGCACCAGCTCGGCGAACTCATCAAAGCCCGCCGACCGAGCCAGATCGGCCAACCCCGCGAGCTGCTCAGCGACCCGCTGTGGGCTGACCAGATCGGTCTTGGTCACGATGCCGAACACCGGGGTGCGCCGGGCCAGCGCAGCCAATTCACCAGCGATGAACCGGTCCCCAGGTCCGATCGCGGCATCGACGGGCACGCAGAACCCGATCACGTCCACCTCCGACCACGTCGCGCGCACCAGGCTGTTGAGCCGTTGACCGAGCAGGGTGCGTGGCCGGTGCAGGCCGGGTGTGTCAACCAGGATGAGCTGCCCGTCGGGCTGGTGCACGATTCCCCGGATGGTGTGACGGGTGGTCTGTGGCCGGCTGGAGGTGATCGCCACCTTGTGGCCCACCAACGAGTTGGTCAACGTCGACTTGCCGACGTTGGGTCGACCGACCAGGCAGGCGAACCCGGCCCGGAACGGTGTCCGGGCCGCCGTCTCTGCACTGTCTCCGGTCATGTCGCCAGTCATATCCGGGCCACCTTCAACCCACCGCGCGCAGCACGTCGATGAGTGCTCCACGCTGGTCTGCCAGCAGCACCGCGGCCTTCGGCCCGAGTTCGCGGACCGCGGCCAGCGACGCAGGATCCACCGATCCCGATCCGGACACCACCGCGGCGGCCTCCAGGCCGGTCGCGCCGCTGGCCACTGCCGCCGCGACCGCCGTCTGCAGCGCGGTGAGCGCCAGCGAGGGCAGCGAGACCGTGCACCCGGTGTAGGTCCGCCCTTCGGTGTCGCGCACGGCAGCACCCTCGTCGGACCCGGTACGGGCCAGCGCCGCGCGCGCCAGCGTCACGATCTTGGCGTCTTCGGGGTCGAGATCAGCGGTCTCAGGCACGCGTATCGCTCGCTTCCTGCGGCGGGTCGGCCGCGACGGGATGAAGCTGTGGCTGGCCGGGCTGCTGTTGTTCGCTCAGGGTTGGGGAATCCGGCTGCGAGCGGACCGGAGAGACGATGACGGTGGTGATGCGCAGCCGCCCGCGACGGTCGTTACCGCCCTCGGCTCGCAGCCGAAGGCCGGCTACCTCAGCTTCGGCGCCGGGCACCGGCACCCGACCTAACCGCTGCGCGAGCAGTCCACCGACGGTTTCCACGTCGGTGTCCTCCAATTCCACCGCAAACAGCTCACCCAGATCGATCACCGGCAGCCGGCTGATCACCCGCACCGTACCGTCGTCGAGGTACTCGACCGGCGGCAGCTGCTCGGTGTCGGATTCGTCGGTGATCTCGCCGACGATCTCCTCGAGGATGTCCTCGATGGTCAACAGACCGGCGGTGCCGCCGTACTCGTCGACGACGATGGCCATGTGGTTGTGTGAGATCTGCATCTCCTTGAGCAGTCCGGTGAGCAGCTTGGAGTCGGGCACGAACGTCGCGGGCCGCATCACCTCGCTGACCGTTCCGCCACTGGGCCCGCCTCGTTGCTCGGCGCCCTGGAACCCGTCCACAGTCCGCGCCACCAGATCCTTGAGGTGCGCGACTCCGACGATGTCATCGACGCTGTCCCCGATCACCGGGATCCGGGAGAATCCGGAGCGCAGTCCCAGTGCCACGGCCTGGCGTACCGACTTGTCCTGCTCGATCCACACGATCTCGGTCCGGGGCACCATCACCTCGCGGGCGACGGTGTCACCGAGCTCGAACACGGAGTGGATCATCTCGGCTTCACCGGCCTCGACCACACCGCGCTCCCCCGCCATGTCCACCACCTCGCGGAGTTCGACTTCGGAGCTGAACGGCCCTTCCGGAAATCCCCGACCCGGTGTGATCGCATTACCGACCAGAATGAGCAGCCGCGACAGCGGGCCCAGGATCCGTCCCAGTGCCCGGACCGATCCGGCCACCGCCAGACCGACGCGGTAAGGGTGTTGGCGTCCGATGGTTCGCGGGCCCACCCCAACGACCACATAAGTGACCACGATCATCGCCAGCCCGGCCGCCAGAACCGCCAACCAGGTCGGTTGCAACGCCCGTACCGCGGCCACGGTGACCAGCACCGTGGCAGTCAGTTCGCAACTGAGCCGCAGCAGGAGCAGCAGGTTGATGTGCCGCGGCCGATCCGCAACAACCAGCGCGAGCTGACCGGCGCCAAACCGGCCGGAGCGCACCAGCGCGTCGACCCGGGCCCGCGACACCGTGCCCAGCGCGGCGTCCGCCGCGGCAAAGGCCCCTGCGGCTACCACCAGGGCGGCGGCGAGCACCAGCAGCGGAAGGGATGGCATCAACACGTCGGTGCCCGCAGGCTATCCAGGAGGGCCGGACTCCTCCGGCCCATCCAGACCCACTGCTCCCAGCAGTCGGGTGTCCGCGTCGCGCTGGGCCGACCGGCGACGGCTAGCCCGTGCGGCGCGTCGGAACTCGCCGAGGATCCGGTCTTGCAAAGCGAACATCTGGCGCTCCTCGGCTGGCTCGGCATGGTCGTAACCCAGTAGGTGCAGCACGCCGTGCACGGTGAGCAGGTGAAGTTCATCGAGCACCGAGTGACCCGCTGCGGCGGCCTGCTCGGTCGCTACCTCCGGGCACAGCACGATGTCGCCGAGCAGCGTTGGTGCGCCGACCGGGCTGTCCGGCCGCCCGCCTCCCAGCAGCCCACCATCACCGGCTTCATCCATCGGGAAGGCCATCACGTCGGTGGGTCCGGGCTGGTCCATCCAGCGTTGGTGCAGATCGGCCATCACCGCGGTGCCGACCAGCAGCATCGACAGCTCGGCCAATGGGCTGACGCCCAAGCGATCCATCGCGAAACGCGCTGCCGCCGCGAGGGATGCCTCATGGACCGCGGTGCCTGACTCGTTGGCGATCTCGATGCCCACCGGCAGGTCACCGCCTCCGGCGGCGGTCGCTCCGGTTGGGCACTGGGCGTGCCCCGGTACCCTCCTGGACGGCATCCCACCGCGCATAGGCGTCGACGATGTCGGTGACCAGCCGATGACGGACCACATCCGCGCTGGAAAGCTGCGCGAAGTGCACGTCGTCCACTCCGTCGAGGATGTGCTGCACGATCCGCAGCCCGGACACCTGGCCTCCCGGCAGGTCGACCTGTGTGACGTCACCGGTGACCACAACCTTGGAGCCGAAGCCCAGCCGGGTGAGGAACATCTTCATCTGCTCTGGCGTGGTGTTCTGCGCCTCGTCGAGGATGATGAACGCATCGTTGAGGGTGCGGCCACGCATGTAGGCCAGCGGGGCGACCTCGATGGTTCCGGCGGCCATCAACTTGGGAATCGACTCCGGGTCGAGCATGTCATGCAAGGCGTCATACAGCGGCCGCAGGTAGGGGTCGATTTTCTCGTACAGCGTGCCGGGCAGGAAACCCAACCGCTCCCCCGCCTCGACCGCCGGCCGGGTGAGGATGATTCGGTTAACCTGCTTGGCCTGCAGCGCCTGCACCGCCTTGGCCATCGCGAGGTAGGTCTTGCCGGTGCCGGCGGGCCCGACGCCGAACACGATGGTGTAGTGATCGATGGCGTCGACGTAACGCTTCTGGTTCAGCGTCTTGGGCCGGATCGTGCGCCCGCGCCGGGAGAGGATGTCCAGGCTGAGCACCTCGGCGGGCTCGGCCTCGCCCTGCTCCAGCATGGCCAGGGTGCGGCGGACCGCGTCGGGGCCAACCTGCTGGCCGCGGCAGGCCAGAATGAGCAGCTCGCCGAAGGCGCGTTCGGCGAAGGCCACGTCGGCCGGGGTGCCGGAAAGGGTGGCTTCGTTGCCCCGCACGTGCACGTCGGCGGCCAGCAGGCTCTCGATCACCCTCAAGTTCTCGTCACGCGATCCCAGCAGCGATAACACGGCTGCATCAGGAATCACGATCTTGGACTGAACCGATTCGGATTGAGCGGTCGCCGAACCGGACGGGGAGGTGCCCTCCACTGGGGTAGGGGTCACGTGTGCGTGGGTCCTGCTTTCTGCGCAGACGCGCATCGGATCTCTGGTAACGACAATGCTAGCCGCAGAGCGGGGGCCGCGGGGCCGCAGGCTGCTTGACCGTGCGCCAAAGAGCAGCAGTGTGAAGGTGCACAGACCGCGGAAGGGGTCTTGTGACACGGGATAGATG
>JALZCO010000558.1 GCA_030863015.1 Actinomycetota bacterium | reverse complement strand
GCGCAGTGCGCACGTCCCCGCGTTGCGCTCGCCCGCGTCCTGCGCCGCGGCGATGGCTGCCGTGCTTTCTAGCACGGCTAACCGCGTCGGGCTGTGCGGGGAAGTGAGGATGGTGGCGTCGCTGGCCGTGTTGACGGTCGGCGGCTCGATGGTCGTGGTAACCAAGTGGGTGGTGGTGATCGGTGTACATGACTTCTCCTTGGTGCCTGTGTCGTCCACTCTGACTTGAGTGATACTGTCACGATATATCTTGACAGTATCACAGCCAACTAGCTCCTCTCCACCTGTGGCGATCCGTTACCGGGATCCGTCGATGTCGGAGCTTGTCCGAGCAAGCACACGCAGCACTGCCGGGCCGTCGAGGAGCCGGTGGTCAGTTTGGTGGGCGTCGGCCGACATGCCCCGGATTGCGGTGCGCCTGACCGCAAGCAGATCTGCGCCGGGTGATCTTGTTACGGTCCAGATCGCTGTCCAGTAGCGCTGGAGGGTGGACGCGACCGCTGCCACAAGCTTTCCTTCGATCCTCGTGGCAGGCGGCGCGATCGTGCACATCCAGCGCATGAATGCCAAGCCCAACAGCTGGGACGACGCCAGCACGTAGTACACCACCACATGGGCTGGCAACAACCGCAACCGCTTCTCGCGTTTCCGGCATTCATTGATGACGTCATCGACGATGTCCCGATCGATCAGGCCGCTCAACACCCCCGATCGCGATATGGTCGGTCAATCGACCGATACCGAAGAAGAAACTCTGCACCGTTTGCCACACGGCAAACAATATTGATGCGTGCTGCATTCTCTTGATCTTTCAACACTCGACACGCCGCGCTATTCTGGCCCCGGTCCCACACCACGAGCGGCCCAGCTCAAGTCTAAACTTAACGGCATTGAGCGGTGCGCTGGTACCTGCGCTTCGGACTCCTACCGTGACGTGGAGGAGCTGCTGGCCGAGCGTGGCATTGGGGTTGAGCATGTCACCGTGCACCGGTGGGTGCACCGGTTCACGCCGATCCTCACCGAGACAGCTCGCTGGGCGCGGCATGCGATCGGGCCTCGATGGCAGGTCGCTGCCCATTTCCAATCAATGCAACAATGCCAGAAATGGTCGTTGACGGCAGTCGGGTAGAGGTTTACCTCAGCTCAGGCGCGGGTGGCGAGTGACACCGGCAATCGGCGAGGGCCCCAGCGACCGGGGGGCCCGTCGAAGCGGCCGGGAATGGTGCTGCCGCAGCGTGGGCACTGTCCTTTGTCGGTGAGCTCGTAGCGGCGGATGGCGTGCCAGTCCCGATCGATGACAGCTGCGCCGCAGTCCGGGCAGGTAGTACGCCCGCCGTCCGGGTCGTGGACGTTGCCGGTGTAGACAAAGCGGAGCCCATGCCGCTGCGCGATTCGGCGGGCCCGGGTGAGCGTGGCCGGCGGCGTCGGTGGCACGTCGCGCATCTTGAAGTCGGGGTGGAAGGCGGTGAAATGTAGAGGCACGTCATTGCCCAGGTGCCGCGCGATCCAGGCACACTCCGCGTTGATCTCGGCGTCTGAGTCATTGTGCTCGGGGATCAGCAACGTAGTGATTTCCAACCAGACGTCGGTGCACTGCCGCAGATACACCAGGGTGTCCAGGACCGGCTGCAAATGACCGGCGGAGATGCGTCGATAGAAGGACTCGGTAAACGCCTTAAGATCCACGTTGGCGGCGTCGAGATGTCCGAACAGCTCCCGACGGGGCTCATCGGTGAGGTAACCGGCGGTGACCGCGATGGCCTTGATACCACGGGCTCGGCAGGCGTCGGCGACGTCGATTGCGTACTCGAGGAAAATGACCGGGTCGTTATAGGTCATGGCGACGCTGCGGCAGCCGAGCCGTTGCGCAGCCTCCGCGATGCCGTCGGGCGTCGCCGCCGCGGTCAGTCGATCGATCTCACGGGATTTGGAGATGTCCCAGTTCTGGCAGAACCGACAAGCCAGATTGCAGCCCGCAGTACCGAAAGACAGCACGGCGCTGCCGGGCAGGAAGTGGTTGAGCGGCTTTTTTTCGATGGGGTCGACGCAAAACCCGCTGGATCGCCCGTAGGAGGTCATCACCACCTGGTCGTCGATCCGGCCCCGCACAAAACATAGCCCCCGCTGGCCCTCATGCAACCGACACGCCCGCGGACACACATCACATTGGAGCCGACCGTCGTCGAGCCGATGCCAGTACCTGGTTGGCACCGTGGACGGGTCACTCAAGCTGATGTCGGCGGTCATTGCGTTCTCCTGACTCTAGGCTAGGCCTGGCCGCCACGGCCCGGCTGTTGCCTAGCTGCGTGTTGACCTGTCGACTTGTGCAGTCTGCATGCTCACCATGCTCAGCCTCACACGTCGGGCCCACCAACTGCCACCTTGGCACGCTGGCTGCAGACGAGCGGCCTGAACTCATCCAACAAGTCAGCGGTTTAGCGCCCCGACGAAGTCCGAGGCCGATCAGGCACAGTGGCGAGATGAGGTACGCAGTTGCGGCATGTGCTGGTATCTGCGCTACGGCTGCCCATCGCGATGTTGAAGAGCTGCTGGTGGAGCGTGCAGGTTGACCATGTCACTGTCTACCGGTAGGTCCGGTGGTTCATGCCGATCCTGGCGGAGACAGCACGCTGGGCCTGTCACGGCATCGGGTCGCGATGGCGGATTGGGCAAGGTCGTTGGTGTGGCCGAGCGTGGTTTCGCGTCTAGGGACGG
>JALZCO010000552.1 GCA_030863015.1 Actinomycetota bacterium | reverse complement strand
GCAGCGGCGCGCGCCGGATCTGGTCACCACCGCCTGGTGGAAGCGGGACCGGACCGGCGCGGTGTTTGTGGACTGGAATCAGAACACCCGCGACCACACGATCCGCAGCGCCTATTCGGTAAGGGGCGTACCGGAGGCGGTGGTCTCCACCCCGCTGCACTGGGACGAGGTGCCCGACGCCGAGCCTGGAGACTTCACCCTGGCTACCGTGCCGCAGCGGTTTGCGCACCTGGGCGACGTGCACGCCGGCATCGACGATGCAGTGTTCTCGCTGGAGCCGCTGCTCGAATGGGCCGGCCGGGAAGAACACCAGGCCTGATCAGCGGTCGATCAGCGAGGCTGCATCACGGGCTGACCAGCACGTCGGCCAGATCGAATCGAACCGGGCGTTCAAGCTGGCCGTAGGTGCACGAGCGCGGCTCACGGTCGTCACGCCAGCGGACGAACTGGGTGGTGTGCCGGAACCGCACCCCTTCCATGTAGTCATAGCGGACCTCGACAACACGATCCGGGCGTAGCGGGACGAAGGACAGGTCCTTGCCGGCGTTCCAGCGGCTGGTCTCGGACTTACGCGGGGTGCGCTCGCCTTCCTCCTGCCGCGCCCAGGCCCACGGGTGATCCTCGAACGTGGTGACGAGTGGCTGCAGCTCGGTGAACAGTTCCCGGCGCCGCGCCATCGGGAACGCCCCGACCACGCCCACCGACACCAGAACCCCCCGGTCGTCATAGAGCCCCAGCAGCAACGAGCCAATGGCGTCTGGACCGGACTTGTGCACCCGGTAGCCAGCCACGACGCAGTCGGCAGTGCGCTCATGTTTGATCTTGGTCATCACCCGCTTGTCCGGCTCGTAACGCAGGTCGAGCTGCTTGGCGATGAGGCCGTCGAGCCCAGCACCTTCGAACTGGTCGAACCACTGGCGAGCGACGTCCTCGTCTTGCGTCGCGCGGGTGATGTACACCGGTGCAGTGGCACCGGCGAGCGCATCCTCCAGCACTGCCCGTCGCTGCGCGAGCGGTACCTGCATAAGGTCCTCATCGCCGAGCGCGAGCAGGTCGAACGCGACGAAGCTGGCCGGGGTCTGCTCGGACAGCAGCGTGACGCGGCTAGCCGCGGGGTGGATGCGCTGCTGCAGCGCCTCGAAATCCAGGGTGTTGCGTTCCCGATCAGCGATGACGATCTCGCCGTCGATCACCGCCCGGGACGGGAAGTTCGCGAGCACGGCTTCGACGACGTCAGGGAAGTAACGAGTCATCGGCCGCTCCTTGCGGCTGCCGATCTCGACCTCGTCGCCGTCGCGGAAGATGATCGATCTGAAGCCGTCCCATTTCGGTTCGTAGTGCTGGCCAGCGGGGATGGTGGCGGCCGGCTTGGCCAGCATCGGCGCGACGGGCGGCATGACGGGAAGAAGCACGGTGCCAGTGTGCGTCAATGCTCGCCTCGGTCCAGCCCGCGGGTAAGAATCTCGTTGATCCCCGGGTTGCCTTTTCAGCAGGCTGAGCGGGCTTTTCGGCGCCTGATAACGACGCTCAGCCCGCTGAATGCGAGGATGCCGCGAGCTGGCCGCAGGCGGCGGCGATCTCACGGCCACGGGTGTCCCGGACGGTGCAGGCCACTCCCGCCGCGCGCACCCGGGCCACGAACTCCTCCTGCACGGGCAGCGGGCTGGCGTCCCACTCGCTTCCTGGGGTGGGGTTCAGCGGGATCAGGTTTACGTGCACCAGGGCGCCTAGGCGGTCCCGCAACAACTGGCCGAGCAGGTCTGCTCGCCACGGCTGGTCGTTGACGTCGCGGATCAATGCGTACTCAATGGACACCCGGCGCCCGGTGGCGTCGGCATAGCACCGCGCCGCATCGAGCACCTCGCTCACCTGCCACCGGCTGTTCACCGGGACAAGGGTGTCGCGCAGTTCGTCGTCCGGCGTGTGCAACGACACCGCAAGCGTGACCTGCAGACCTTCGGTGGCTAGCCGGCGGATCGCCGGCACCAGACCCACGGTGGAAACCGTCACCGACCGCTGGGACAAACCCAGCCCATCCGGCGTCGGATCGGTGATGCGACGGACAGCGGTGATCACCCGCTGGTAATTGGCCAGCGGCTCTCCCATGCCCATGAACACGACGTTGGACAGCCGTCCGGGTCCTCCGGCCAGCTCACCGTCGCGCATCGCGGCCGCGGCTGCGCGCACCTGATCGACTATCTCGGCAGTGGACAGGTTACGGGTCAGCCCGCCCTGCCCGGTGGCGCAGAACGGGCAGGCCATCCCACAGCCCGCCTGGCTGGAAACACACACCGTGGCGCGATCCGGGTAGCGCATCAGCACGCTCTCGGTGAGCACGCCGTCCGCCGCCCGCCACAACGTCTTACGGGTGGTGCCGCCGTCGCAGGAGATGTGCCGCACTGGGGTTGCCAGTTGTGGCAGCAGTGCGGCAGCCAAACGATCCCGGCGCGACGCGGGCAGGTCGGTCATCGCGACCGGATCGGTCGTCAGCCGGGCGAAGTAGTGCCGGGCGAGCTGGTCAGCGCGAAACGTCGGTTCGCCCAACGCCTGCACGGCGGCACGGCGTTGGTCGCGATCGAGGTCGGCGAGGTGCTGCGGTGGCATGCCACGGCGCGGGACGTCGAACACCAAGGGGAGCGCAGTCATGTCAGGTTGCATTGTCCCACGCGGACGACAGCAGACTCCTGGCGCAGATGCAAGCGGTAACGCACCGGGATGGTCAGCCCTGAGGTGGCCGCAATCGCTCTCGCGGCCACCTCAGGAGTGAACTCGATGCGCAACGCTCGCTCCAGGTCATCCCGATCGGTGAAGCGCCAGACGGTGTCCACCCGGCGGCAGTCGAAGCCCTGGGTTGCGAAGAACGCCTCGACCACCTCCGGCTTGTAGCGTGGCGCCGCCGCGCACAACCACTTGCCGTAGGGCGCGTGCGTGCCGTCCAGGTCGATGATGGCCAGCGTTCCACCGGCGCGCAGCACCCGTCGCGCCTCGGCCAGGCCGCGTTTGCAACCCGGGCCGAAGAAGTAAGCGATGCGGGCATGCATCAGATCGGCACTGGAGTCGGCCAGTGGCAGCCGTTGGGCGCAACCGGCTAGGACCCGGGCACTGGGCAGCTCGCGGATCCGTCGGCGGGCGCGGTCCACCAGTGGAGGGTGCGGCTCCACGCCGATCACGCTGCGAGCCCGTTCGGCGAATCGAGGCAGGTGAAAACCGTCTCCGCAACCGATGTCGACGACGTCGGCGCCCGACCAGTCGATCCGGTCGGCCAACGCCGCCCACAGCGCGCCGTCCGCGTCGACCGCCCGGTTCTCCCGCTCGTAGATGTCGGGCCAATTCCAGATGTTAGGGCTGGGCAGTACACCGGCGTCGGTCACGCGGTCCAGTGTGCCCACACCCCACCAGCGCGAATCCGATGGCGCCCCCGAATCGTTGTCAGTACGTGATCGAGGACACGTCTTTCATCCCCGGTTCGGTGTGTTGGATCGACGTGTCGACGACCGATCCGGCTCGCACCCGAGATTTCTACGCCGGACTGCTTGGCTGGACCTACCGCATCGATCCGAACCCAGACCGCGCGCACTACACCAACGCCCTGCGCGACGGCCTGCCAGTGGCCGGCCTTGGTGGGGTCCCGGTGCCGGCAGGGCACCCGGTGGCCTGGACGTTGTATCTCGCCACCGCCAACATCGCCCACACCGCCGAGGTGTTCAACCAGGGCGGCGGTCAGGTCCTCTATGGGCCGGTGGACGTCCCAGGGCAGGGCAGCATGCTCATCGGGGCCGACCCGACTGGCGCAGTGATCGGCTTCTGGCAGCCCGCAAGGCCATGGATGTTCCACACCGCCGACACCGGGGCGCTGTTCTGGGCCGAGTTGAACACCCGGAACGGTAGGCAGGCCGACGAGTTCTTCGCGAACTTGTTCGGCTACCACCAGCAGCAGATCGGTGACGGCATCAACATGGACTACACCACCTGGTCGCGTGGTGGGCAGATGCTGCTGGGAAGGATACAGATCGGCAAGAACTGGTCTCCCGACATCACTGCACACTGGATGCTGCACTTCGTGGTGGATCCGCGCAACGGTACCGACGTTGCGGTCAACCGTGTCGTCGAACTGGGTGGTCAGGTGAACGTCTACCCTTACGACAGCGAATGGGGCCGGATCGCGCTGGTCTCCGATCCTTGCGGTGCCGCGTTCGCGTTGATTGATCCCACCGTCCGGCTCGAGCCGGCGACGTACAGTAACGCGACGGCGGAGGACCCTTACGACGACTGACCGAGGCTGTCCAGGCTCAGCCGCCGGTCGGGACGAACAGGCTCAGCAGCAGCCAGGCAACGACCGCTGACGGCAGCAGCGAGTCGAGCCGGTCCATGAGTCCGCCGTGGCCGGGCAGCAGGGTGCCCATGTCCTTGACGCCGAGGTCACGCTTGATCAGCGATTCGATCAGATCCCCTCCGGTGGCCGTGATTACGATGGCAGCCCCGAACAACAGCCCTTGCCACAGCTGCCCGTCAAGCAAGTACGCCAACGTCAGCGCACCGGCGGCAGTCCCGGCCACCAGAGATCCGATGAGGCCTTCCCAGGACTTCTTCGGGCTTATCGACGGCGCCATCGGGTGCCGCCCACGCAACACGCCTGCGGCGTAACCTCCGATGTCCGAAGCCACCGCGGCGAGCATCAGGCACAGCGTTCGGGCAGCACCGTCGGCAGGAACAACCAGCAGCGTTGCAAAGGCGGCGAATCCGGGTATGTAGGCGGCAGTGAGTACCGAAGCGCTGACGTTGCGGACGTAACCGGCCGCACCCTGAGGAAAGTGCCACACCAGGCAGGCCAGCGCAGTGATCATGAAGGCGACAAGCAACCCGTCTCGGCCGAACGGCCAGGACAACCACACCATTGCCTGGCCGCCCAGCAACACCGGTGGTAGTGCGATCCGGGTACCGGCGTGGCGCAACGCCGCAGCGAGCTCCCAGCTTCCCACCACCACGGCGACCGCGATGATCCCGATGAACACCTGGCGCACGGTGAACAACGCGACCAGGATCCCGCCACCCAGCAGTAACCCGACGGTGATCGCCGCCCACAGGTTGCGACCCGCCCGCGTGGCGCGGGGGCTCTCGGCCGGGTGCACAGCGGCGGCGGGGTGCTCGGGGCGTCCGGTGCCAGACACTCAGACCTCGAGCAACTCTGATTCCTTGTGCTTGACGAGCTCGTCGACCTGTCCCACGTATCGGTGGGTGGTGGCCTCAAGCTCTTTCTCGGCCCGGGTCACCTCGTCCTCACCGGCCTCCCCCTGACGAGAGATGCGGTTGAGCTCGTCCTTGGCCTTGCGGCGGATGTTGCGGATGGACACCTTGGCGTCCTCGCCCTTGGCGTGCGCTACCTTGACCAGATCCCGGCGCCGTTCCTGGGACAGCTGCGGGATGATCACGCGGATGATCGTGCCCTCGTCGGTGGGGTTGACGCCGAGGTCTGAATCGCGGATCGCCTTTGCCATGGGCCGCAGCAGGCTGGGGTCGTATGGCTTGATCACAGCCATTCTGGCCTCCGGGACCGTCACGCTGGCCAGCTGGATCAATGGAGTAGCGGCGCCGTAGTAGTCCACGACGATCTTGGAGAACATCGCCGGACTGGCTCGACCAGTACGCACCGTAGCCAGGTCCTCCTTGGCGACCGACACGGCTTTGTCCATCTTCTCCTCGGCGTCGAAGAGAGTGTCGTCGATCACGGCTGCTCCTTGTCCGGCATCCGGCTGGCGCCTGGGCGGCGTGGCCCTTACCAGTATCTTCCCTGGCTCATTTCGCTGAGGAACCACCCGACCGGCGGATCTCACGCAGGGGAGCTGACCAGGGTACCGATCGGTTCGCCGCGCACCGCACGGGCGATGTTGCCTTCGGTGAGCAGATTGAACACGATGATCGGTAACTTGTTGTCCATGCATAGGCTGAACGCGGTCGCGTCGGCCACCTTGAGCCCGCGCTCGAGCACCTCGCGATGAGTGATGTGGCGAAACATCGTCGCCGAGCGATCGGTTCTGGGATCCGCGGTGTACACCCCGTCGACCGCTTTGCCCAGCAGCAGAACCTCACAGCCGATCTCCAGCGCGCGTTGGGCTCCGGTGGTGTCGGTGGAGAAATAGGGCATCCCGACACCCGCACCAAAGATCACCACACGACCCTTCTCAAGGTGCCTCATGGCCCGCCGCGGGATATAGGGCTCGGCCACCTGACCCATGGTGATCGCGGTCTGCACGCGGGTGTCGAGTTTGTGCTCCCGCTCCAGGAAGTCCTGCAAAGCCAAGCAGTTCATCACGGTCCCGAGCATTCCCATGTAGTCAGCCCGGGACCGTTCCATGCCGCCTTGCTGCAGCTCTTCACCGCGGAAGAAGTTCCCTCCGCCGATCACCACCGCCATCTGGACCCCGGTGGCGACCACGTCGGCGATCTGGCGTGCGACGGCGCGTACCACCTGGGGGTCCACCCCGACGCCACCACCACCGAACATCTCACCGCCGAGCTTGAGCAGAACCCGCCGGTACCCGGGACCCAGCAACCGGTCGGTGTTCATCCTGAGTTCATTTCTGTCTCAAGCCTGGCCGACCTCGAAGCGAGCAAACCGTCGCACCGTCACTCCGGCCTCCTCCAGGACAGCCTTGACGGTCTTCTTGGAATCCTGCACGGAAGACTGCTCCAGCAACACGGTGTCCTTGAAGAAGCCGTTGAGACGGCCTTCGACGATCCTGGGCAGAGCCTGCTCGGGCTTGCCCTCCTGGCGCGCGGTCTCCTCGGCGATGCGCCGCTCAGTGGCCAGCACGTCAGCCGGCACGTCCTCCCGGGTGACGTAGCGCGGCTTCATCGCAGCCACCTGCATCGCCACGGCACGCGCCGTCTCAGGCGACCCGCCGTGGTACTCGACCAGCACGCCCACCGCGGGCGGCAGGTCGGAAGCGCGACGGTGCAGGTAGGTGGCCACCTCGCCGTCGAAAGACACCACTCGGCGCAGCTGCAGCTTCTCGCCGATCTTGGCCGAGACGGTCTGCACCGCGTCGGCCACCGTGCCGCCGTTCAACTCGGCCTGCGCGAGCGTTTCGGCGTCGGCTGGACGGATCTGCATCGCCTCAGCGACGATCTTGTCGGCGAGCTCCTGGAAGTCGGCACCCTTGGCCACGAAGTCGGTCTCGCAGTTGAGCTCGATCATCACGCCACCCTCGGCCGCTACCAGCCCGTTGGCGGTGGTTCGCTCGGCCCGCTTGCCGACGTCCTTGGCACCCTTGATGCGCAGGAACTCCACCGCCTGGTCAAAGTCACCGCCGGACTCTTCCAGGGCCTTCTTGCAATCCATCATCCCGGAACCGGTCAGGTCCCGGAGTCGCTTGACATCCGCGGCGGAGTAATTCGCCATCGTGGCATTCCGTCCTGTCGTTCTTGTCTCGTTCTCGAGATCGAAGAGTGCGGGCTTTCAGGTGTGCGACACGCCGTTGTTGGCAGTCGCCGGTTCAGCCTGCGGTGCGGCCGGCTGCTCTGCCGAGCTGCCGGAGACCAGCAGTTCCTGCTCCCATTCAGCCAGTGGCTCGTCGGTACCGACACCGGCATCGGGCTTGTCCGAGCCGTCGGCTCCGCCGGAGCGTCCCGCTCGCGACATCAACCCATCGGCGGTGGCGTCGGCCACTACCCGGGTGAGCAGCGCCGCGGAACGAATCGCATCATCGTTGCCCGGGATGGGGTAGTCGACCTCATCGGGGTCGCAGTTGGTGTCCAGGATGGCCACGATGGGGATGCCCAACTTGCGGGCCTCGCCGACGGCGATCTGCTCCTTTTTGGTGTCCACCACCCACACTGCACTGGGGACGCGCTGCATATCCCGGATGCCGCCCAGGGTTTTCTCCAGCTTGTCCTTCTCCCTGGTGCGCATCAGGATCTCCTTCTTGGTCAGCCCGGTGAATCCGCCGGTCTGCTCCATGGACTCGAGTTCCTTGAGGCGCTGCAAGCGCTTGTGCACGGTGGTGAAGTTCGTGAGCATTCCGCCCAGCCAGCGGTGGTTCACAAAAGGCATGCCCACTCGCTGCGCGTGGTGTGAGATCGCTTCCTGAGCCTGCTTTTTCGTGCCGATGAACAAAATCGAACCGCCGTGGGCAACGGTTTGCTTGATGAACTCGTATGCCCGGTCGATGTAGGTCAACGTCTGCTGCAAGTCGATGATGTAGATGCCGTTGCGCTCGGTGAAGATGTAACGCTTCATCTTCGGGTTCCAGCGGCGGGTCTGGTGCCCGAAGTGCACGCCGGAATCGAGCAACTGTTTCATGGTGACGACGGCCATGGCCGGTGCACACCTCGATGTGTCAGGCGCGACGGGCTCCGCCGCCACGCTCATGCGGTTGTCGCGGCGGGCCGGGTCAGACCGCCGCCCTGGCGCCAGGCCAGCGGCCGGACCCCGTTTCGATCATCGATCGCAACAAGGACCGCCGGACGCCGAGGCCCCGGGAGGGGTGAGCGCTGGCGCGCGAAGTCGACCCGCACACGGGCCGTTCCTGCAGTGTACGACCTGCTCCGCAGCCGGCTCAGCCGAGGTAGGGCTGCCATAGGCAGCTGTCCACAGTGCTGTGTTTATCCACACCGGCGAGCTTTGCCGCTGAGCGGTTGCGATCGGCGCCGGGACGCTGGCCGGCATGTCTCGGGTTTTGATCTGCGCCCTGCTCGTCACCGTGCTGTCCGGCGCGGCGGGGACTGGGATGGTCGCTTTGGCAGGCTCGGCAGTGCCGCCGGGGACGGCTGATGCCGGTGACCGGTCTCCGCCACGCACCGGGATGTTCAGTTGGCCACTGGCTGGACGTCCAGCCGTGGTCCGGGCTTTCCAGGCACCGGCAGTGCCGTACGGGCCGGGGCATCGCGGTGTCGACCTGGCCTCCGTCGCCGGAGCAGCGGTGCTCGCCGCCGGCGCCGGCACGGTGCTCTTCGCCGCAGTTGTGGCCGGCCGTGGTGTCGTGTCGGTGGAACACCCCGGCGGGCTACGCACGACGTATGAGCCGGTGTCAGCCACCGTCGCCGCCGGAGAGCGGGTGGCCAGGGGTGAGCAGCTGGGTACCGTGCAGCTCGGCCACCGTGGTTGCACGGCTACGGCCTGCTTGCACTGGGGTGTACGGCGCGATCCCGGCGATTACGTGGATCCGCTGCGTCTGGTGGTGATGCCACGAGTGCGGCTGCTGCCCGTTGACGGGCTGCCCGCCGCCCGGTGATGCCAAGGAGTCAGCCGGCGGAGACGTCGACCATCTTGCTTCGTAGCCGCAGCACCGCTCTGGTGTGCAGTTGGCAGGCCCTCGACTCGGTAACCCCGAGCACCCGGCCGATTTCGGCGAGAGTGAGGTTCTCGAAGTAGTACAGGGAAACCACCACCCGGTCCCGGTCGGTGAGTTGCGAGATCGCCTCGGCGAGCAACCGCCGGCTCTCGAACCAATCCAGGATTGCGCCCGGTTCGTCCGTCCTGTCGTCGGGCAACGTCTCCGCAATCGAGGTACCACCGCGGCCAACGGCGATGAGCTCATCCAACGCAACCACGCTGGTCAGCTGCAGCTGGGCGTACAGCTCTCGCAGGTCGGTAACGGCGATGCCAAGCTCCGCAGCGACCTCGGCGTCACTGGCCGAACGCTGCAACCTGCATTCCAGACGTTCCAGCGCACGCTCGACATCCCGCGCCCGGCTGCGCACCGAACGGGGCACCCAGTCCTGCGCCCGCAGCTCATCCAGGATCGCGCCGCGGATCCGCGGCATCGCGTAGGTCTCGAACTTCAAACCACGCTCAGGCTCGTACCGGTCGATGGCCTCCCACAGGCCGAACACGCCAGACTGCACGAGGTCGGCGATGTCGACGTGGGCAGGCAATCCAGTACCCACCCGACCGGCCACGTACTTCACTAGCGGTGCGTAGTGCAGAAGCAGCCTGTCACGTAATGTCGCGTTGCGGTCCTTGCCGTAGGCGCGCCACAACGCGACGATGCCGGCTTGCACCTCGTCGGCTCTGGCTGTGGCATCCCAGGCATCCCAGCTGCTGGGCACAGAACCGGCTGAGACGGCGGTCAGGATGCGGTCGCGACCCCCGGAGTGCTCAGGAACGGGGGTGGCTCCGGTCATGGATCGCCTTCAGCCTCTCGACAGTGACGTGCGTGTAGAGCTGCGTGGTGGCGAGCGTAGCGTGACCGAGTAACTCCTGAACGGCGCGAAGGTCCGCGCCGCCCTCCAGCAGGTGAGTCGCGGCGCTGTGCCGCAACCCGTGCGGGCCCATATCCGGGACGCCCGCCACCGCGCCGATCACGTCATGCACGACCGCTCGAACGATCCGTTGATCGACTCGCCCACCACGTGCTCCGAGGAACAGCGCCGCGGCTGAATGGGACTGTAGGAGGGCCGGGCGCCCCTGGTCGATCCAACAACGCAGGGCGCGTTGTGCGGGCATCCCATACGGCAC